>CAZLRY010000033.1:0-16953 GCA_964561675.1 uncultured Chitinophaga sp. | reverse complement strand
TGATTACTCATTACTCATTTCTTCTTTAAATCTCTACCTATAATAAAAGACCTCTTCCTGAGCTACTCATTACTCATCACTCATTACTCATTTCTTCTTTAAACCTCTACCCATACTATAAGAACTCTTCCCGACACAATCACCCAAGCACCTCCCTTAATACCGGCAAGGTCTTCATCGTCCCGAAGTCCTGTATATGCAACGCATAATACAATTCCAGCTGGTGAAGTAACAATCGTCTGAAATCATGATGCAGCCGGATCTGGTCCAGTTCTTCCGGTTGCATGACTTTTAATAATTGTGAAGTAGTGACTGCCTGCTGACCTTCCAGGAAATACGGATGCCCCGGATGTTCGGCTGAAAACTGTCCCTCTTTTAAATCCAGGTACACTTCTTCCTCACTGTGGTTATCCGTCATCCGGAAACCAAAATGTACCGGCAGGTGCAAAGCAAAAAATAAAGGCAGGTTGGCCATTACCGCACCCTGGCTTTGATCCAGGTGCAGCAAACAATCTTCTGTAAACTGGAAAAGATCCGGATTGCCTTCGGGTTGCCGCAGGCATTTGGTCAGCAGTTCCACCATAAACAAGGCCACGGCATTTTTCGGTACATCCGAATAAATATGCTGATAAAGCCGGGACCAGCGGAACTCTTTTATGCGGTTGAGCTGTTTCAGTTCATTGTGGTACACCACCAGATCAAGCAGGGCAGCCGGTTGAAATAAACCCGCTTTACCAGCGCCTTTTTTAGAAGAACTCCGTACGCCATTGACCAGGTAAGTCTGTACTCCGAAAAGTTCGGTGAAGATGGTCACGATGATACTGGTCTCCCCGTACTTCACCGTACGCAGCACCAGCCCCTTTGTTTTATGCAGTTTATCGGCCATCAGCGATTGATAAAAAATATTTTTGTAGCTGTCCGCTCTTTCCCTCCATCCTCCTGTACCAGCACCAGGTAAACCCCGCTGGCTATCCGTTGACCCCGGTAATTCTTCCCATCCCAGTTGGCCTGTCCGCCAAGCGCTCTTGTCTGATACACTAACTTCCCATCCAGTTCCGTGATTTTGACAATGGCATTATTCACTAATCCACGGATGGCAATAGTACCACCGAATCCTGGAGGAACCGGGTTAGGAAACACCAATACTTCTTCATTGGTTATTCCTCCTTCCGTCGCATTTCCGCTGAATGAACAGATTCCTTTCAATGTGGCGAAAAAGACTTCCCCCGTTTTTCCATCGATCGCCATTTTATTCACTTCATTACTGAGCAAGGGACTGTTGGTTTCGGTAAAACGGGCCAGTACTTTCTCTCCCGAGGCATCCACCAGGAATACCCCGTTTTTTGTGGCCACCCATTTCCGGTCAGCCCCATCCACCGCTATACTTCGTACTTCCTCGCCTTTAAAAAGATAGCCGGCAAAATTGCCATTGGGTACAATGGGCCAGTAAGCATCACAGCCCGTTGAAAATAATTGGTCAGGACATTGAAATACCGCCACCCCATCGGTAGTACCCACCCAGATAAATCCGCTCTTATCCTTTGCCAGGCAGGTTACATTGGAAGAAGGCAGATTTCCATTACCGGCATTTATACCCAGCTTCCGCCAGCGGTCATCTCCGGTATTATCTATTGAATTACCATGATCAAATACGATCAATCCGTTTCCTAAAGGAGATACGATCCATTTATACCCATTATCATCCACGATAATCTGTGCTACTGCATTTTCAAAAAGCGTAAATGGAATGGAAAAACTTTTCCAGCTGCCATCCGCTTTCATTACCCGCAATGGTTGCGGAGCCCCGAAATTTGATACCCACAAATTTTGTTCCGTATCAAAACAGAGACCGGCCACGCGGTAACTGCCCGGATCTCCGGCCGTGGCTTCGAGATAGCCCTGTTTGTAAATAGTAAATGCGGGACCTTCGTTCAGGTGTAGTAATCCTCCCCCATACGAACCGGCCCAGATACTGGCATCCCGTTTATCATAAGCCAAGGCGATATAATCCAGCAGCGTATCAATGGCCGGATAACGATAGCGGTTGATATTGGTCCAGCTGCCTTCTTTTAGTATAAAAATACCATCCCCGTTATACTGGTAATTCCAGGCATCATTAACCGCCCCTGCTGTTGCATAAAAAACCTTGTCCGCCACCGCCATTTCGCCGCCGCCAACAGCCTGCGGGGAGCCCGGGCTAAAATTCGCATAGGCATTGCTGTTGGCAATCCGGGAAAGTCCGGCAAACTGATCCGCCACCCAGGGTTCGTTATTGACTAAAAGCGCTTTTCGGGGGAAAGACACGGCCCCGGTATTATCCAGTACCCGGTTAACTGCACCGCCGGGATCGAGGATCACCACCCGGCTGATCCCGGTCGTTTGTCGTTCACAAAGCAACAGTTTGTTTTCACTGACTTCCACATTCACCAGGGGCCAGCCATCCTGGTAAAACAGGTTCCAGTTATTTCCATTTTGTATAAACAGGGAGTCGTTTTTCTGTAAAACCATTGTGCCGGAAAGATTCAAAACCTGCTGAACACCCAATGTACCTGGTATTGTTTGCCAGTTCCGGTAATCAGCCGGATCGGTTATTCCGATTGCGGCTTTTTTCAAGCCTTCTGTCGTGGCCGCATAATAAAAACCAGCATCGCTGGAGAAACCGGTGACTTTAACCGGATTGCCCCCGTTTCCAATCAACCAGGTATCGCTGATCTCATACCGGTTTGCATCGACCACGATCACACCGAGTCCGGAAGCGAGGTAAAATTTATCCTGCAATGCATAAATGCGATAGATCGATTTATCTCCCGGTATATTATCCCGCTTAATATCCGGAATATTATAAACCCTGTTGAGCTGAAGGATATCCAGGTTACTGTTCGTATATGCCACCAGGAGTTTATCCCGGTTATTATTCAGGCAGATCGTACTGATCCCTGTTTCACTCAGTCCGGTAACCCGGCTGAACCGCTCGGTTTGTGCATCAGTGTAAGTGACTGAAAAAAGGCTGTAAGGAGTGGCACAGAAAATACGCGTATTACCGGCTGCCAGGTCAATGGCACTGTTATACGGCAGGTGTTCCCGCCATTGCCCCACAGGTGCCAGCTGATCCTGTGCGGCTGTAAACAGTCCGGCCAGTAAAAAACAAAGGATGAAACGGGTTCTCACCCCTCAAAAGTATCACAATCAGTCATGTTCCTATTGGGCTTTTTTGCCTTTCTTTGCAGCCTCACAATCCCTGAAACATTTATGTGGTACCGGCTCGGACAATTTATTCTCCAATATCGTATTGCACTCCTGGTTCTTTTACTGGTCCTGACCGGTTTTATGGGCTATCATGCCAGCAAAGTCCAGTTAAGTTATGATTTTACCCGCGCCATCCCGCTCGATAATCCCAAATACAAAGCCTACCAGGAATTCAGGAAAAAATTCGGCGACGATGGTAACCTGCTGGTGATCGGGATACAGACGGATCAGTTTTTTAATGAAAAGAAATTTAATGCCTATTACCAGCTGCTCCGCGATCTTAAAAAAGTAAAAGGGATTGAAGATGTACTGGCCGTACCTACCGCGGTGAACCTGGTCAAGCAACCGGATGCTGAAAAATTTAAAGCGGTGCCCCTGTTCCCGGACCGAACGCTTACACAGGCTGAGATTGACAGTTCTGCTGCACTTTTCCGCAGCCTTCCTTTTTATGAGGGATTGATGTATAATCCATCCACCAATGCCTGGCTGATGGGACTGCGGGTGAATAAAGACCTGATGGCTTCCAAAGCAAGGGAAGGCGTGGTAAAAGAAATAAACAAAGTGACCGATGCTTTTGGTGAGGTGCAAAACCTGACCATCTATAAAAGCGGGCTTCCATATATCCGGACAGAAATCGCAATTATGCTGCAGGAAGAAATGCGTTTTTTCCTGATTGCGTCGATTGCCTTATCCGCCCTTATCCTGCTTTTGTTTTTCCGCTCCATCAGTGCCACCATACTTTCCCTGCTGGTTGTTGGTATCGGGGTGGTCTGGAGTATGGGAACCATTGAACTGCTCGGGTACCGGATCAGTCTGCTCACTGCATTGATCCCCCCGCTGGTGGTGGTAATCGGGATACCCAACTGTATATATTTTCTCAATAAATTCCATGTGTCCTGGAACCAGTCCGGAGATAAACGGCAATCCCTGGTGGCAATGGTGGACAAAATGGGAATCGTGACCCTGTTTTGCAATGTGGCAGCGGCCATCGGCTTTGCCGTATTTGCCCTGACCCAGAGCCAGATCCTCAAAGAATTCGGGGTGGTCGCAGGTATTAATATCATGGCTTTGTTTCTGATTTCACTGATCCTGATTCCGGCCGCATTAAGTTTTTTACCCGCCCCGAAAACCAGGCATACCAAATACCTCGATAATCCCCGGCTAAACCGCTGGCTGGATCGTCTCGAAAGATGGTCCCTGAACCACCGCCGCCTGATTTATGGCATTACCACGGCCCTCGTCATAGTTTCGTTGTTTGGCATTTACCGCCTGAAAAGCGAAGGTTTCATTGTGGATGATCTGCCAAAATCGGATAAAATCTATACGGACCTGAAGTTTTTTGAAAAGAATTTCAAAGGCATCATGCCCCTGGAAGTAGTGGTGGATACCAAAAAGAAACAGGGAGTGGTCCGCAATCCGGCTAACCTGGAAAAAATTGATACATTCTCCCGTTTCCTGGCCAATATTCCTGATATCGCCCGGCCATTGAGCCTGGCCGAAGGTTTAAAATTTGCCAAACAGGCCTTCTTCGATGGAGATCCGGCCAACTATAACATGCCATCCAGTAATGACTTGGTGGCCCTGTCCCAATACCTCAGTTTTAAAGGAGACACAACCGGCAGTAAAAGTTCACTGGCCACCCTGGTGAACAGTTTTATGGACAGCACCAAACAGCGGGCCCGGATCAGTGTGAATATGGCCGATATCGGCAGTGCCCGGTTACCCGGCATGCTTGACAGTATCCAGGAGATGGCCGAAAAAATCTTTAATACAGACAGTGTGGAAGCCCTGACCGCAGATACAGCAACCCGGGAAGCCAATAAAGAGGATTCCACCTGGGGAAAGCGCCGGTTCGATATCCAGCTGACCGGCACAAGTGTAACCTTCCTGGAAGGTAGCCGGTTTATTATCAGCGGGTTAAAAGACAGTATTTTCTGGGCCTTCCTGCTGATTGCCGCCTGTATGCTGTATTTATTCCGATCCTTCCGGATCCTGATCTGTTCCCTGATCCCGAACATCATTCCGCTAATGATCACCGCCGGGGTGATGGGCTGGGTGGGCGTACCACTGAAGCCCTCCACCGTCTTGGTTTTCAGTGTGGCCTTAGGCATTGCAATCGACGTAACTATCAGATTTTTAGTTAATTATAAGCAAGAATTGCCCGCACAAAACTACGATCTGACCAAGACCGTAATTGAAACCATCCATAGTACAGGTATCAGTATTATCTACACATCATTGGTACTGATTGCCGGTTTTGTAATCTTTTATTTCAGTGAGTTTGGGGGTACCAAGGCATTGGGCTGGTTAACCTCTCTGACCCTGGTCACAGCTACCCTCACCAACCTGGTACTTTTGCCGGCCATTCTTATTTCTTTTATTCGGGTTAAGAAATAGGCGATTTCATTACTTTTACGGCAGGACTGCAGGCTTTTAATGCCCTGTAAGTGCAGCAATTAATTTAGGTTAATTGTCAAAGAGTTGGCGGGAGAATGGTCCCGGGGACCCAGGACGGTCCGGACTGAAAAACTAAGGTTCAAAAAGTCCCCTGTTTTTTGTGTTATTCCTGTAAGGTTCTTTAGTTTCAAGCCCCCTTGATCCTTCGAAGGGCCAGGTGGCTTGGATTTCAATTATATACTAAAACAAAAATGCACATGAGAAAACTGTATCTACTCCTTATGGGGGTTGTGTTCTTTGCCACCCAGGCAATGGCGCAACGAACCATTACCGGTAAGGTCACTGATGATAATGGCGCTCCCCTTGCCAATATATCAGTACTTGTTAAAGGAACAACAGTCGGTACGTCTACTAAAGCCGACGGTACTTACTCGCTCAACGTTCCTGCAAATGGACGCACACTTGTATTTTCTTCTGTAGATATGCTTACAGTAGAGGTCAGTATCGGCGCTAAGACTTCAATTGATGCGACATTATTGAAAGAGGATAAGACCATGCAGGAAGTAGTAGTAGTGGGTTATGGTACACAACGGAAAAAAGAAGCCACTGCTGCTATCAGTAAAATTGACCCAACCAATATTGCCCCGCTGGTGAGTCCCAGTATAGACAAGCAACTCGGTGGTCGTACACCCGGATTAAATGTGACCAATCCCAGTGGTCTGGTGAATCAGCCACCTCGGATCCGTATCCGTGGTGTAAACTCTGTTGGGGGTGATCGATCTCCGCTGATTGTACTGGATGGTGTTCCCATCAGTAGTGGTGGATTTGCCGGTTTCACCAATGATAATTTGCTGGCGAACATCAACCCTGCAGATATTGAATCCATTGAAGTTTTGAAAGATGGCAGTGCCACAGCGATCTTCGGATCACAGGGTGCCAACGGGGTACTGATGATCACGACGAAAAAAGGTAAAACCGGTCGTCAGAACTTCAACTACAGTTCCACTTTTGGTTTCTCCAAACCGTTGAACCGTTTTGACCTGCTGAATGCCCAGGAGTTTGTTACTATTGCGAATGCGAAACTGGCAGCTGCGAGTCTGGCCAATGGCGCTTTCATGAACAGTGAAAACACCAATACTGACTGGCAGGATGTGGTATTCCGCCCGACTTCACAGGCAAGCACGCATAACCTGGCGCTGGATGGTGGTAATGAAAAAACGACATACTTCCTCTCATTCAACTACCGCTACCAGGAAGGGCTGGTGAAAACCAACACGACTGAGAACTATAATATCCGCGCCAACTTTGAACATAAAGTGAATAGATGGTTGAAGATTACAAATAACATCACTTTGTCCCGTGGATTTGACAAAGACCAGAATAATGGCGGTAACGCGCTCTCCGGAAGTATTGCTGCAGCCCTGAGAGCTTTACCCAATGTACGTTTGTTCAACACAACCCTTCCTCAATTTGATAATTATAATATCCTCCCTGATGGATCTGCATTAGGCAGGGATGCGAACACAAGAACTATCGAGAATAACTATGTAAATATTGGTTATGTGCTGGCGAAAAATAAATTCCGTTCTAAAAAACACCGGATCATCAACAATTTCGCTATTGAAATCAAACCAGCCAGCTGGCTGACCAGTACTACTAAATTTGCTATTGACTATATCACGCTGGATGAGTTTTTACGTCAGGATGCCAAACATGGTGACGGCCGCAGTGTACTGGGTCGTGTTACCAATCAGGCTGCAAATTCTATGTCATGGGTGGGTCAGCAATACATTAATGCCAATAAAACGTTTGGAAAACATAATGTAAATGCTACTGTGGGTATTGAAGCCAGAAATTCGGAATTCAATAGTTTCTCTGCTTCCGGAACCAATGTGGCAGATGCCTTCTTCCAGCAGCAGAATGTAATCAGTGGCAGTTATGTAACTCAGCTCTCAGGTGGTGGTTATTCACAAGGGCCTGGTTTCTTCTCTTATTTTGGCCGGGCTAACTACGACTTTAAAAGCCGCTACTTTCTGCAGTTAAGCTTCCGCAGAGATGGCTTATCCAGATTCGCTAAAGAAAACCGTTTTGGTAATTTTCCCGGAGGTTCAATTGGCTGGAGAGTTTCCCAGGAAGATTTCTGGGCAAAGTCGTTGGGCAAAGTTATCAATGAATTTAAAGTACGGGCTTCACTTGCCAGGGTAGGTAATACCGGTATTCCAGGTGGTAGCTTCCCCTTCCTGAATTTCTATGGCCTTTCTCCTTACGGCGCCATTAGTGGTATTTCTGCTTCACAATCAGGTAATGCTGACCTGCAATGGGAAACCAGTGACAAACTGGACATTGGTTTTGATATGAGCCTTTTCAAAGATCGTATCACGATCGTTTTTGATTACTATAAAAACAAAAACAACGGACTTGTTTTCGCGGTACCTCAGCCCCCGTCTCTGGGTGTTCCGGGTAATCAGATATTCCAGAACGTGGGGAACATGGAAAACAAAGGATTTGAGCTTGCCCTGAATTTCGCTGTAGTACGCAAGCGTGATTTCAATTGGGATCTTGGATTTAACTATACCAATCAGAAAAACAAATTGCTAAGTCTTCCCAACGGCAATGACATTGTAGTATCCAACGGTACCGGTAATTACAATGTTCAACGTGTTGGACAGCCCCTCAACGCGCTGTATGGTTATCAGTATGTAGGCGTTAACTCTTCCAATGGCAACCCTGTTTATCGCAAAGCTGATGGCACCTTGCTGATGGGAAATATCACCAACTCTTCTTATTTCTCCATAGCTGACCAGAACAGTGCGACCATTGGTAGTGCCGGTAGCCTGGCCAGTGCCGACCGTCAGATCCTGGGTAGTGCTTTGCCTACTTATTTTGGTGGAATTACAAACACTGTCAGGGTTAAACAATTTACAGTTGACATGTTATTCCGTTTCTCCGGTGGCAACAAGATTATGAACATCACCCGCCAGGAATCCCTGCTGAACCAGGGCTTCATGAACAACGGTACAGAAATCCTTCAAAGATGGCAGAAGCCTGGTGATGTAACTACGGTTCCTCGTCTTTGGTACAACCGCGACAACTTCACCAACCTGAATCAGCAGGCTTCCACCCGCTTTATCGAGAAAGGTGATTTCTTCCGGATGGATAACCTGTCGGTGAACTATGAAGTGCCTTCCGCACTACTGAGTCGTCTGTTCAAGAATTCGGTGAAGTCATTCCGTTTCCTGCTGCAGGCTCAGAATCTCTTCGTGATCACGGATTATACCGGAATTGATCCAGACAATATTGATGAAAGAGGACTGGACTATAATACTATTCCTCCGGCCAGAACAATTTCCTTTGGCGTTAATATTGGTTTCTAAAATCATAACCGAAAAAACTGAATACAATGCGAGTAAAAATAATTTCAACCATTTTAATAGCGGGTACTTTACTGATGAGTGCCTGTCAGAAAAAAGTACTGGATCTCCAGTCTTTTTCCCAGCAATCAGATGAATCGGCTTTTGCCAATGCAGATGCCTGTCAGTTATCCATGTATGGGGTTTATGATGCCTGCCAGTCGGGATTCTATGCCGGTGGTGCCGTCAGGGGTTATCCTTTTGGAGCAGCTTCTATTTCACAAGCTGATATGCGGGGAGAAGACATGCTGAATCAGGCAGCCTTCTACCAGATAACCTATGAAGCCACATACAACAACGCTTCTGCCAATAACCAGTATATGTTTGAAACCATCTATGCGATGGTCAACAAAGCCAACCTGGTAATTGATGGCGTAAAAGGGGCTGGTTCAAAAAGCATTATTTCTTCAGCTACTGCTCTTCAATACGAAGCCGAATGTCGTTTCCTCCGGGCCATGGGTCATCACGAACTGGTATTGCATTTATCCTACCCCTTTACACAGGATAATGGAAATGCCATGGGCGTGATCTACCGTGATTTTGCCATTAAAGATGCAGCAACTGCTGAGACGGCCAAAGCTATCAAGCGGTCAACGGTTAAAGTGTCAGACACCTACGCTAAAATCCTGGCTGACCTCGATTTTGCAGAAACCAATCTGCCTGCAACTCCTGTAGTAAACACATCTGGTGTGGCTATCAAAACCTTCCGTGCTTCAAAAGCTGCGGCTATTGCCCTGAAAATGCGGGTAAAAATGCATAAAGGGGACTGGGCTGGTGTAATCGCTGAAGGAAATAAACTGGTTCCGGCCTCCGCTCCCTTTGTTAGTCCGATCGGCGGATGGACCCTGAATGCCACCGTAGACGGTTCATTCAGTACCACCACTTCCAATGAAAGCATCTTCTCTATCCGTAACGACGCTACCGATAACCCTGGAGTAAACGGTGCCTTACCCCAAATGTTAGGCGACCCTGCTTTAGGCGCAAGGGGACTGGTTCGGGTTAGCCCCATTATCTGGAGCGATCCAGCCTGGTTGTGCGACGACTTACGCCGTACCGCATTATACAGAACCAGCGGATCTCCGGTAAACGCCGTATTTACTGTTAAATACCGCGATTATACCAACTCGTCTGACCCGGCTCCCATGATCCGTTATGCAGAAGTCATCCTGATGCTCGCTGAAGCAGAAGCCAGAAATGCGGCTGGTACTTCTGTATCTGCCCGCGGACTGGCTTTACTGAATGCGATCAGAAACCGGGCGGTCACCAACGTGGCTGATCAGTTTACTGCTGCCAGTTTTGCCGATAAAAATGCGCTGATTGCCGCTATCCTTTTTGAAAGAAGGGTGGAATTCCTGGCAGAAGGAAAAAGATGGGGTGATATCTCCCGCCTGGCTAACGACGCAAACTTTGCGCCGATCGCTGGTGGTGGTGTTCCTTCCAAAGTAGGTTCTGGTGGTGCTACATCCGCTATGTTCAACTGTGCCGGTGCTACGTTCACCCGCTCAGTACCTGCCCTGGCTTATTCCAACTTCCGCTTCCTGTGGCCGGTTCCGCTGTCTGAAATTCAGCAGAACGCCAACTATGATCAGAATCCTGGTTACTAATCAACCCCGGATCATCATACTGAAAGCGGCCTCGAATCGGGGCCGCTTTTTTTGTTTGCCTGCGGCAAAATAGGTTGGCCACGAAATGCACTAAAGTGCACGAAAAAATACAGAAAGGCAGGCCACGGATAACACGGATCAACACGGATCAAGAATATTTCTCTAAGAAGGTGTATTGACTACTAACTACCGACTACTAACTACTATCTTACCTAATCAGCGTCACCGTCCCCCTACTCACCAACGGCAATCCATTAAACCCTTTCCCTTTCGCAGACCAGATAAACACACCGGTATCCTGCAGTATTCCTTTTACTCTTCCATCCCAGCCTTTTGCCGGATCGGTGGAAAGAAATATCCGCTGCCCCCAACGGTTAAAAATTTCAAAGCGGATTTCTTCCACGCCTACCGGGGAAAAGGATAGCATGTCATTTAATCCATCGCCATTGGGGGTAAAGGCAGATGCCACATATACGGCAGGACCTTTCATGAAACTGATTTTCACCGAATCCTTGTCCGAACAACCCACTTCATTGGCGACGGTTAGCATGTATTCTATATTCTGATCACCCGATACAGTCGGATGCATGATAAAGGGGTCGTCCAGTCCGGTGGCCGGTGACCAGCTATACAACAGATTCGGACCCGTACTGCTGTTGCCAATCAGTTGATACGATTGCCCGATTGGAAGAACACGATCCGGACCGGCATCGGCTTTTACGGATTCATAAATCAGAATATCTTTTGCCACCGAATCTTTACATCCAAGATCCGATTGCACGGTCAGCCGCAACGCCAATGGATAAGGCATAGTGCCTGAAACCGGGTGCGTATACGTAATGGATGGTCCCGTTCCTAACACCCGATTATTGTGTAATTCGCGCCAGGTCCAGGTAACCGGTAAAGAACCCGCAACAGATACCGTGCGGTCATTCAACTGCAATGGCTGGTCTTTGCAGGCCTGGCCACTCCAGTCAAAATTCACCTGCAACCCACCGGGATAAATTTTTGCCGTACTGAATACGGAATCGGAACATCCGGCCGGGTTGGTTACTCTTAATCGGACCTGAAATGTGCCTTGCTGCGGATATAAATAAATCGGATGCTGTATGATGGAAGTATCATTCAGGATAGAAGGCACGCCAAAATCCCAATGATAACTATTCACCGCATTATTGGTATGCAGGAAGCCCGCAATATTATCATTACAGTTGATGATCGCATCGGGCTTTCGTATTTCACAATCATACACATTCACCTGGTAATCCTTACGACTCGTATTGATCAGTTTCCCATTCCGGTATTCCTCCATTACCATGGCCAGGGCAAAGGCACCGGTACGATCCGGTGTGCCACTAAAATTCCCCTTTTCATCCAGGGTCATGGGAGGAGCTCCGCCTGCCGGATTCGTTTCCGTAAATCCGTTTCTGAAAAAGAGCGGGAAGAAACTGGTGGTGGCTGCATTTACTTTCATCAGTGATGGAGCCGGTCTGACCACTATCGAATCACCATCCGGGTCTGTAAACTGAAAAGCATATTGTAACGGTTTCCCTTTACAGGCATAGATTACGGAATCATTCAGACTGGCCGGACTGCTGTTAACCTCCACCGTATCATGCGAAGGAATATACGTGACATAGGTTAATGCCTGTCCGCCTACAGGTATCGAATTCACGATTTCCACACCCCCATTCCCCGCATCATTCTGCAGATTACCCAATCCGTTGCGACAGCAAATGGTATAATAAAAAGTAAACCCATCCGGACTATAGGGCAAACCCACTTGCTGGGTATAGGTCCTTTCTTCGATACAGAAGGTAGGATCATTAATCGAACAATAAGATTTCGAAGAATAAGGAAGCACCCGGATCACAGGATTGGTCATGGTATACTCCCGGTAGATCTGCGGATGAATATTTCGGGTGAGGTCGGTGGAGTTGATCATACTGATCACGGGATCATTCAGATCCGCTTCAGTAAAACAATCGCGGTACAACTTCAGCGTGAGTTCATATACATACTCATTACCGAAACGGTTGATAAACCGGTAACTGATCTGCCCGCCGGCAAACTGTCCGCCGGAAGCAGAAAAAAAATTGATCAGCAATATGAGGGTAATGGCTGGTTTCAGCCTTAAAAACCGCATTGATAAATTTACTAAATCTATTCCGGTGAAAAAACGGGATAGGATAAACGGTTATTTCAGTAATTCAGCCAGTTTGGCTTCGAGGGCCGCGCCGCGGAGCGACTGGGCAATGATCTTTCCCTGCGGATCCACCAGCACATTGAAGGGGATCCCATTGAAACCATAAGCCGCTACCACCGGAGTGTTCCAGAAGGAAAGATCACTCACCTGGGGCCAAGTGAGTTTATCGTCCATGATGGCTTTTAGCCAGGCTTCTTTTTGCCCCGGCCGGTCCAGTGACACACCCAAGATCGTGAAGTTTTTATTTTTGTACTTGTTATAGGCACTCACCACATTGGGGTTTTCCATGCGGCAGGGACCACACCAACTGGCCCAGAAATCCACCAGTACATATTTACCCTGGAATGAACTCAGTTTGATGGTATTACCGGAGGGATCGGGCAGACTGATCTCCGGTGCACTCATGCCAATAAGGTTCGGAGAATCCGCTACTTCTTTTTCCAATATCGCTTTTACACTGGCCACTCCCTGGTGTGTTGGAAATGCAACGGCCAGTTCATTCACGATGCCCGTTACTTCATCATTACTGAGTGGCTGCAGACCAAATCCTTTATTGCCGGCCATGCTTTGATAATAGCCAAGTATCATTATGGATAATGCGGGATTCTTGCTGCCCTGAATCGTGGTTTTGGTAAATGTTTTCATCTCACCGGAGATACGCATGCCTTCCGCATTCAACGGGACATATAAACTATCCGGAGCGTTTTGCTTCATGAGACTGTCTGCCCGGCGGGCCAGCGGAAAAATGGTCTGCAAACGGGAATTGAAGCCCGTCATAAATTCTTTTAATTGCTGACTCACCGGCGAACCCTTCACTTCGTAAGATTCCACAAACTGGCTGTTCTCTTTACTGAAACGGGCATCCAGGTTAATGGATGACACATCATTAATGATCGCTGCAATCGGATACTCGTTCTGGTCCAGCCGGAGATTATACACCCTCGCCTCCGCTAAAGACGTTTTCAGTTTAAATTTTCCATCCTTACCCAGCTCTGCAGAATCCCGGATGACTCCATTCTGAGGAATCATGGGTACTTCTTCCAGGTAGATCATCCGGGCGGTATTATTCGCGATCGTTCCTTTTACTTCAAACTGATTCCCGTCTTTTTTCCCTTTACAGGAAGTCAGCAGGCTGATGGCTGCAATCACAATAACTGAAAATCTCATTCTTTTGAATTTAATCGTTCAAGTAATAAATCATTGGTCATTCTGGGATCGGCCTTGCCCTTGGTCTGCTTCATCACTTCGCCGACAAACAAGGCTAACAAACCTTTCTTCCCTTTCCTGTATTCGGCCACTTTAGCCGCCAGCTTTTCCAACACCGCATCCACTACCGGCACCAGTTCGTTTGCATCAGATTGCTGCAGCAGGTTATTTTCTATGGCGATCTGTTCTGGATCTTTTTCCGGAGATTGCAACAGGGCCGTAAACAACCGGGAAGAAGCCATGGAGAAACTGAGTTTACCTGCATCCACGAGTTGTACCAGTTTAGCCAGTTGTTCCGCTGCAATGGGGAATCCTTCAATCTCCTGGTTGTTTTCATTCAGCCAGGTCTTTACCGGACCCAGCATCCAGTTGGCCGCGGCTTTGCTGTTGGGGGTATGACTGATCACGGTTTCAAAATAATCCGCCATTGTCTTATCCTCGGTCAGTACCGTAGCATCATATTCGGTCAGCTGTAATGCCATGTATTTTTTTATCCGTTCTTCCTGCAACACCGGAATGGCCGCGCGGATGGATTCAATAAAAGCATCTTCAAGATGGAAAGGCGTCAGATCCGGATCGGCGAAATACCGGTAATCATCCGCATCCTCCTTATCCCGGATGGAAAAAGTAGTTCCATTATTGGCATCAAAACTCCGGGTCTGCTGACGAATCACTTCTCCATTTTCAAGTAACCCAATCAGACGGGCCGCTTCCACCTCAATGGCTCTTTTCACATTGCGGATAGAGTTGAGGTTTTTTACTTCAACCCGCGTACCGAGTTTGGGATCTCCTTTTTTGCGAACGGAAATATTGGCATCACAGCGGAGACTGCCTTCTTCCATATTGCCATCGCAGATATCGAGATAGCGTACGAGTTTGCGAACTTCGGTGAGATAGGCAAATGCTTCCTCACTACTGCGGATATCCGGCTCCGTTACGATTTCCACCAACGGGGTACCTGCCCGGTTATAATCGATACAGGTATTTTGTTCATCTACATCATGCAGACTTTTTCCCGCATCTTCTTCCATATGGATCCTGTTCAGCCGTATATTTTTCTCTCCTTCATTCGTTTTGATTTTCACATACCCGTTCTTACAGATTGGTGTGGTATGCTGCGATACCTGATAGCCCTTGGGCAGGTCGGGATAGAAATAATTCTTACGGGCGAAATAATTGTGCTTTTCAATTTCACAATGACAGGCCAGTCCCATTTTAATGGCATGTTCAATGGCCCGGCGGTTCATCTTCGGCAAGGTACCGGGATGACCGAGCGTAATCGGACTTACATGTGTATTGGGCTCAGCCCCATAGGCAATGGAGTCGCCACAGAATAACTTGCTTTGGGTGAGCAACTGGGCATGCACTTCCAGTCCCACGACGATTTCGTATGTACCGCTGTTTTCCATTTTAAGAAGGGCAAAAATAACCCATTTGGGCCAGTACAGCGGGGTAAAAAAGAGAGAGGCTGTCAATGGTGTATGTCACCCTGAGTGTACCGAAGGGGGGCATACGCCATTGACAGCCTCAGCGAGAGCTCTTACAGCGAATAACCGTTTACAGGTCGGCTGTTTTTATTTTTCTTGGCATTCTTACTTCAATATTCATGGTCTTGCCCCCTCTCAGGAGTTTCACCATAATGGAGGTTTTCTCCTTGCTTTCCCTGATGATCTTTACGGTCTCATCGGTGCTGTTTACCACTTTGCCGTCGATCTCGGTGATCAGATCCTCTTCTTTCAGACCTGCTTTGGCGGCATTACTTTCCTGATCCACTTCAATCACTTTCACGCCTTTGCCATCATCGGTATCCTGTACGGAGAGTCCCAGTTTAGGACCATTACCACTCCAGCTCCAGTTTTGTCCCATGGGTGCTTCAAAGACTTTGAAACGGTTCAGCTCCTGTAACTCACGCATATCCGGAAAGGCAGGACTCTTTCCATCAGACTCCAAACGGAATTCCCGGACCAGCGGGCTGGTTGTACCAAAACCAGACATCCCTTTCCATTGGGACAGTTCAGCTGTGGCCTTTTGTTCCTTATTGTCACGCAACCAATGCACCGTTACTTTTTCTCCGGGTTTATGTTTCGCAATGGCAGAAGAAAGATCATCCGGACTTTTAATTGCTGATTCATTGATACGGGTAATGATATCTCCCTCTTTCAATCCGATTTTTTCAGCCGCACTTTCCTTGGTCACTGCGGAAACCCTCGCTCCTTTTTCATCATTACTTGTCCCGACACCCAGCATCGCCCGGCTTTCGTCATTGCGAAAAAACATGTTATTCCCATTACTATTGAAAGTCATAGCGCCGCCCCGCGAACCGCGGGACATGGACAACGACTCCACATCTTTCAGATTATTCAGCATCACTTTTACTTCATCTTCTTTATATTCTTCAATCGGCTTGCCGTTAATGCTGACTTTGTCCCCGTTGATTTCCACCACGATCTTATCCTTCTTATCGCCTTTGCGGGTGATCGTAATCTGCTGCACTTCCTTTTTCTCTTTTGTTTTTTCCTTTACTTTTTCCTCCGGCTGTGCCAACAGGATCGCGGGAGAAAGCAGGGCCAGCACCAGAACCGGCAGCATTGTTTTAAATCGTTTCATACGCATAATCTGTTTTTATTTTTTAACTACGTCAGGTTTCGTAGATCAAATATAAAGAGAATTTTGGAAATACGAAATGTTTCGGAAATGTTAAATACAGGGGGCTCTACAGGAAGGTTACAAAAGATTAGAAACAGTATGAGAGAAGGGATTATTGATTAATAATTATTAATTATTGGGGGTCGTTTATAATCTGAAAGAACTTATTAGGATGTAAATGATTAATAATCAATGTATTATTGATTATTAATCATAAATTATTGGGGTCGTTTATAAT
>CAZLRY010000032.1:13782-17359 GCA_964561675.1 uncultured Chitinophaga sp. | reverse complement strand
AGCGGAAGACCGGACTCGAACCGGCTACCTACAGCTTGGGAAGCTGTCGCTCTACGAAGACCTGAAGCAGGAAGAAGATTTACAGAAGCAAGTCAAAAGTAAAAAATCCTAAAGCGGGTAAAGTTCTTCTATACGTATAAAGCAATTATGAGCGGAAGACCGGACTCGAACCGGCTACCTACAGCTTGGGAAGCTGTCGCTCTACCAGGTGAGCTACTTCCGCTTTTATGTTCCGTAGCTTTAGCGAAGGAACATTTATACTCCGTTACTTTAGCGTAGGAACATTTTACATTCCGAAGCAATAACGATGAAACAAAATTAAGAAACAGGTCCTGAAAATTCAATTTTCTTCGCCAGCCAACTTTCTTTTACCGGTATGATCCAGCTGTTTTCCAGTTCTTCTTTTGTCTGAACCACATTGTTAAAAAAAAGGGTATCTCCATTAATAAACCCGTTTTCCGCAGCATAGGGTAACTGGGAAAGCGGCAGTAATTCCACCTTATCTTTTACAACAAATGCCAGGGATAACCTATCAAATAAGGTTACACCAAACCGTAGTTCGATTTCCTTGATCAGCCTGACCGATGTATCTGTACTGCATCCGCTTACCCCGGAAGCTGTTTCATCCGCCATTAATACAATAAACTGACCGAAAAATAAATAGGCCGCTCCTTTCACTGGTGTACCATGGCTCAACCAACTTCCGGTAAACTGTTTCAGGATATTTTCCACGTCAAAAGCTTCACTTAGTGAAAAAAGCCGGTTGCACTGGTAAATCCAGACCCTTGATTGGGGAGGAAAACTACCCTCCAGCAGGTATTGATAGTCAAGTTTCATTCTGCTAAATTACGACCAAATTGATGCGGATGATAATGCCAGGAAAAAATGATGGCTGGTTGACTAACTGGCTCTATGACAGCGCTGAATGGAAACGGTTTGCCAAATGGGAGTTGTTTAAAAAAGGGGGGATATCCCTGCTACTCTGTTTGCTTATTCCTTTTCGTTATAAAAGGACTAAAGAAGTGAAAGTCAGCCAGCACCAGGTACTTATCGATGGAAAAACATATCTATTTAATGCAGGTAACCGGGTATTTCAAATGGCAGATCTGTACGATGCGGGTCCATTGCATGTATTGGAGATCTGTTTTAAAGAAAATGAAAGCTATGGGGTGATCCGGATCCCGGTTCCAAAAGGCAAACTGAAAGAAGCCATTGTGCTGGAGAAAAGTTTGCAGGTTACCAATGTATCCTAAATAGTAACAAGAGAGATTTAGTCGTTTCGCATTTAGAAGAACTTTACCCGCTTTAAGATTTTTTACTTTTTACTTTTGACTTTTTACTTTTTACTTGCTTCTGTAAACAATCTCCCTCCTTTAGTACTCACTCCATACTAGCCGCCACCATCTCCGCAATATCCAATACCTGCACACTGTCTTCTTTTTCGGCCAGCTTCACTCCATCCGTCATCATGGTATTGCAGAAAGGACAGGCGGATGCGATAAACCCGGCACCAGTTTCCAGGGCTTCATTGCTGCGGTCGATATTGACCCGGCTGCTGCCTTTTTCTTCTTCCTTGAACATCTGGGCACCACCTGCACCACAACAAAGACCAATGCTTTTACAACGTTTCATTTCCACTAATTCTGCATCCAGGGCTTCCAGTACTTTACGGGGGGCTTCATAGATATTATTGGAGCGGCCGAGATAACAACTATCGTGATAAGTGATCTTTTTTCCTTTAAAACTCCCGCCTTCTTTCAGCTTGATTTTCCCATCATCGATCAGTTGCTGCAGCAGGGTGGTATGGTGGATGACTTCGTAATTCCCCCCGAGGGCAGGGTATTCATTCTTCAGGGTATTGAAACAATGCGGGCAGGCCGTTACGATCTTTTTGATCCCGTAATTATTCAGGAGCTGGATGTTCTGGTAGGCCATCATCTGGAACATGAATTCATTGCCTGCGCGACGTACCGGGTCGCCGGTACACATTTCTTCTTTACCCAGGATGGCATAATTGATACCGGTTTTATTCAATATGGTGGCAAAGGCCTTCGTGATCTTCTGGGCGCGCTGGTCAAAACTTCCGGCACATCCCACCCAAAATAAAATATCCGGTTGTTGGCCACTGGCCATTAATTCGGCGACGGTTCTGATTTGCATAAAAAACATGCATTATTTCAAGGCAATATTACGTATTAAACGTTTCTGAAAATCGGGGTGGGAGGGGTTTCTGCCGCTGGACAGAAATTTCCGCGATATCCAGTAATTACAATGACTAAATTTGCCGGAAAATGGGCGGTTAAACCCTATATTGCCAAAATTATAAATGCTCATATTTTTGAAGGAACCCTGACGAATGAAGAATTTTTTTCAAAAACTGCTTAACTGGGAACGCTGGAATTTTTTTGTGCTTTATGCACCGATCAGTCCGGTCTGGATCTGGTACTGCCTGCGCAGTGGCTCACTCTGGTTTTTCAGCTCTTCTAATCCTACCATCACTTTTGGCGGTTTTGAAGGCGAAGGCAAGAAGGAAATGTATGACCAGTTACCCGGACACCTGATTCCACTTACCATCTATATCCGGCATGATCTTCCCTTTTCAGAAGTAAAAAAGCAGGTGGAAGTAGCCGGATTTACTTACCCCTTTATTGTAAAGCCCGACGTGGGTATGAAAGGAATTTTATTCCGTAAAATTGATAATGAGGAACAATTACAGAAGTATCATGAGCATATCCCGGTGGAATACATTGTTCAGGCGTTGGTGGACTGGCCGGTGGAAGTGAGTGTGTTTTATTACCGGCATCCGGCCCAGGCAAAAGGAACCGTGAGTGGATTTATTCATAAGGAATTACTGCATGTGGTAGGAGATGGACAATCCACCCTGCAGCAACTGGTGGAAACCCATCCCAGAGCAAAGTTCAGACTGGAGGAAATGAAGCATCGCCATGGACACCGTTTTCAGGAATTGATTCCGGACCAGGAAATCTTTTTCCTGTCTCATGCCGGTAATCACAACCGCGGCGCCCAGTTTACCAACCTGCACAATGAGATCAATGAAAAAATGCATGAGCTCTTTGATGAACTGAGTCATCAGACCCGCTTCTACTATGGCCGTTATGATATCAAGACCACCTCAATAGAAGACCTCAAGCAGGGAAAGAATATCAGCATCCTGGAGTTCAATGGCTGCGGGGCCGAACCCAATCATATTTACGATTGCGGCATGCCGCTCTGGAAAGCCTACGCCACTTTACTCAAACACTGGAAAGCCCTGTACCAGATCAGCCGGTACAATCATAAAAACGGGACGCCGTACTGGTCGTACAGGAAGGGGAAGGATTTTCTGAAGGAGTCGAACAAACATTTCAAATTATTAGAACAATATGACTAAGCTAGAAGCAAGAAGCTAGAAGGACATTAAAGCAGCGTGTTTCTGACTGTATTGTTTCTTCCCTCATCACGCCCCCTTCTCGCTTCTAGCTTCTCGCTTCTAGTTATCTTTACACCATGCCTGCGCTTTTTAAAATATTCCTCACCGGTATGCTCGTCAGCTTCCTCGGCTCCCTGCCGCTGGGAA
>CAZLRY010000032.1:4067-13682 GCA_964561675.1 uncultured Chitinophaga sp. | reverse complement strand
CCGAAGGGATTACTGCCTTTCAGGTTATTGCCAAACGCCCGGCGGTAACCGGCATAGATTCCGAATCCGGTAGAAACTGAATAAGCCTTTTTAGAAGCCAGCTGCCAGGTGATGCCCACACTAAAACTATTCTTGTTATTAAAGTTTTCGCCCCTGGCTGCCACCTTGGTAGTACCATATCCCTTGCCATAGGATTTCAGCATTTCGCCACCCAGTTCAAACAGTTGTTGGGAACGACTCATTACGGAGATTAGTAAAAACAGGATTACTAAGTAGCTGGATTTTTGCATATGAACAATAACGTTTTTGAGGTGAAAATATTATAATTAGCCGATGTGCCAATATGCCAATGTGCCAATTTAGGAAGAGACTCAAAGGTCAATCAATCATTTCAATAGGATGTGATTAAAGCCATTTAAAAGCCGATGTTCGGTTTTTTGATAATAATTTCAGGAGGTCAATTGGCTAATTGGCACATTGGCTAATTGGCACATTAGTAACTTAGTCAACAATATACAACCGACATCCGTTAAAAGTGGAAGTCCGGTGAGCCTCATTATTATCCCCCACAAAATAGCACATCCCCTTGCTCAGTTTCATCACTCTTCCATCCATCAGTTCAGTTTCCATTTCTCCTTCCAGACAAAGGATAATATGTCCTTTGTTGCACCAATGATCGGCTTTATAGCCCGCACTGTACTCCACCATCCGCACCCGTACTTCATTCATATGTTGCACCTGCCACCAGGCCGTACCGGTTTCTCCTGCGTGTTCTTCTTTGGGAATAGAAGACCAGTTTATGGTTTGAAAAGGGAAGTTTTGTAGCTGCATGTATTTGTGTTGATAAATGAGAATTGAACATTGAATATTGAGCATTGCTGTTCTTAGAACTTCAATATTCAATATTCAATGTTCAATTTTCATTGTTAGTGGTCATTCAGTTCTGTTGCCCATTGGTCCCGTTCATCCGGACTAAACTTCCATGGTGCAAAATTATTCTCCACATTACTGAACATGGCCGCCCATTCCTGCGGGGTATTGCTCTCTTCCATGACGAGGTAGCGACGGAGCTGAATGATGATATCGAGCGGACTGATGCTTACAGGGCATTCCTGTACACAGGCATTACAGGTGGTGCAGGCACGGAGTTCTTCCACGGTGATATAATCGTGTAAAAGTGATTTGCCATCCTCTTTGAATTCTTTGTTAGCTGTGATGTTCTTTCCCACTACTTCCAGCCGGTCACGGGTATCCATCATGATCTTGCGGGGGGATAGGAGTTTGCCGGTCTGGTTAGCCGGACAAGCCGCAGAACAACGTCCGCACTCGGTGCAGCTGTATGCATCCATCAGGTTCTTCCAGCTGAGGTCCAGTACATCTTTGGCGCCGAATTTCTGGGGAGCCGGTTGTTCGCCTGTAGGCGCCAGTTCGGGCTGCATCGCATATAACACTTCCTGTTGAATGGATGGCATATTTTCCATTTCACCCATGGGCTTCAGTCGCGCAAAATAGGCGTTCGGGAAAGCCAGGATGATATGCAGGTGTTTGGAATAAGGAAGATAATTCAGGAAGGCAAAGATCCCCGCGATATGGAGCCACCAGCAGGTGCGTTCAAGTGCTATGAGGCTGCCTTCACTAAAGCCATTCAACATCGGCTGCAGGAATTGCGAGATCACAAAATTACCCGTGGGATGGGTGGCATAATGCTCAGATCCGAGATGTTGCAATTGCGTGTCGGCCGCATTCATGATTAAAAACAACGACATCAAAACGATCTCGGTAATCAGGATATAATTGGCATCACTGCGGGGCCAGCCATTGAGGTCCTTGCTGACAAAACGTTTCAGCTTAATCACATTCCTGCGCACCAGGAAAATCACACAGGCCACCAGTACGGTCAGGGCAAGGATTTCAAAGCTGTTGATCAGAAAAGTATAGAGTCCTCCGAGTGGGCCGGCAAACAAGCGGTGCTGACCGGTGATGCCATCGAGTACGATCTCGAGGACTTCTATGTTGATGATGATAAAACCTGCATAAACAAAAAAGTGCAGGATGGCCACAAGCGGGTTGCGGAACATTTTTTTCTGACCAAACGCAAGTAGCAGCAGATTTTTCCAGCGCTGGGAGGGGTTATCGCTGAGGTTCTCCGGTCGTCCGAGATGGATATTGCGGGCGATCTCGCGGGCCTTTTGGGTAAACAAAAATATAGCCACTGCGCTGAGGAGGATGAAAAGTACCTGTTGGATGATTTGCATAGCCGTTGATTACGCTGCTAATTTAAGGGATATGCGCCACGGAATGAACAAGTGTTAGCCATAAAGATTCGCCTGCGGCAAATAGGGGGGCCACGAAAACACACAAAAGCACACAAATAATACAGAAAGGCAGGCCACGGATAACACGGATATGCACGGATTTTGATTGCCTGCGGCAATAGGGTGGCCACTAAAACACACGAAGGGGCACGAAAAATACAAAATACAGAAAGGCAAGCCACGGATCACACGGATTAACACGGATTATCCCTGCGGGATGGAATTTTGCCGGAAAGACGGGAAGAACGGGAAGAGATTTTGACAGAGGAAAAAATATCCCGCAAAGCTTATAAGACTATTCGATACAGGTAGCGTTTTTTAAATGTTCGGACAGTCTTTTATTCTTTGCGGGATAATAGCTTAAAAGGGGCAGAGTCAATCCGTGCTTATCCGTGTGATCCGTGGCTAAAACCTGCCGCCAGGCAGGTTCCTGGCTGTTCCTTTCGTGTCCCTTCGTGTGTTTTAGTGGCCACCCTTTTTGCCGCAGGCAAAGCCATTCATGGCCATTATATCCGCGAAGCGGATATGACATCAAAAGTGGAGCGCATGCAACCTGAACCTGCCGTTCCCATATTCGAGGGAGGGCGTTGGGAATTTAAAGGCACTGAGTACGGTGAAGAGGAATTTCAGCCCTTTTTTATTGGTCTTTATTTTGGTGAGATCAACATCCGGAGCGAGGAACCATTGCCGGTACCGTTTGATATCCGGCCTGTTGAAAATAATAGTGCCATTCTCATCCTTCCCGATATTTTCGGTGCCGCCAAATAGCCCTTCAGCTCCATAACCCACGGACACCGATAACCAGTCAGGCAGCCGGCTGTTTTTAAAGAAGGATTTCAGGTTGGCACTGGCCCAGTAGGTCTGGCCATTGTAGTCTTTCAGCATCCTTTCCGCCAGTGAATTACCAAAGAGTTTATCGCTCCGCTGATTCAATTCAGGATCATTGTAGTTTTTTTTGTGGAAGGAGAATTTAAGTTTGATCCGTTGCTCATCCCAGGCCAGTTCCTGTGCCACCAGGGCACCGCTTCCCAACATATTGGCCGAAAAATCACCCCAGCTCCAGCCCCAGCCAGTACTGAAGCCATCCAGCACTTCGATCACGGTCTGGTATACGGCCCCGCTCATACCGCCGATCCATATCCGCTTTTTGCGGTCCATCCCGGTCCATTGCCACATTTTCATACTGCCATAACTTTCTATATAAGCACTATAGAGATGACCGACCTTGTCCACCTGTTTCCATTCCCGCCAGTCGTTAAACGTATGGAATTTACTCTGCGGATAGTTTTTATACCAGGAATGATAGAGCCCGATCATCGTACCCCCATAGCCCACTACATTGGCTCCGCCGATCAGCCAGGTTCTTCTTTTTTTCTGTGCCGGGCTGAGTAGAGGTTCCCATTTTTCAACTGAAAAATTCTTAAACCGGCCACTTTCTACACCAGGGGGCGCTTTCCAGCCGCTATCCAGTTCCAGTTGGTCTGAAACAATAGTGCTGTCCTGGGCTAAAACCTGCACCTGTAAAATGATCAGGAGCACCAGCATCAGTAGACAAAACAGTATGGGTTTTCCCGGTAAAGGGGAGAAGGATCTCCTGCTGATTTTTACGACTACCGGGCTCATGCAACAAAAATACGTTTTAGGGGTGCTTTTCAGTTTTTAAAAAGCTAAAATTCAATAACTTTCCATTTTATAATCAAACCTTATAACGATATGGACGCCACAATTCAAGCAAAGATCGATACCTGGCTGAGCGGAAACTTTGATGATACCACCAAGGCCGAAATAAAAAAACTGCAAGCGGAGAACCCCAATGAACTGGCCGATGCCTTTTACCGAAACCTTGAATTTGGTACCGGCGGTCTGCGCGGACTGATGGGCGTGGGGACCAATCGGATGAACAAATACACGGTGGGTATGGCAACTCAGGGTTATGCCAACTATCTCAATCAGTGTTTTTCCAATGGAGTAAGCGTGGCTATTGCCCACGACAGCCGCAACAACAGCCGCTTCTTTGCCGAGACCACGGCCAATGTATTTGCGGCCAATGGCATCAAAGTCTATTTGTTTGAAGCCCTGCGTCCGACGCCTGAATTATCTTTTGCCATCCGTACGTTGAAATGCCAGGGTGGGGTGGTTTGTACCGCTTCGCATAATCCCAAAGAATACAACGGGTACAAAGCTTATTGGGACGATGGTTCCCAACTGGTACCTCCGCATGATAAGAATGTGATCAAGGAAGTGGACAAGATTGCCTCCGTTGATGAAGTGAAATGGAGTGGTGGTGAAGCCAATATTGTCCTCATCGGTAAGGAAATGGATGATCAGTACATGGAGATGGTAAAAGAACTGAGTGTGTATCCCGAAGTGATCGCCAAACACAAAGACCTGAAGATCGTCTTTACCCCGATCCACGGAACCGGTATCACCCTGATGCCCCAGGTGCTGAAGAAATTTGGTTTTGAGAATGTACATATCGTAAAAGAACAGGAAGTGCCGGATGGCAATTTCCCCACCGTCGCTTATCCCAATCCGGAAGAGAGCGAGGCCATGAGTCTGGGGTTGAAACTGGCAGAATCCATTGATGCGGATATCCTTTGTGGTACGGATCCCGATGCGGATCGGCTGGCTATTGGTGTAAAGGATTCGCATGGCAAGTGGGTACTCATGAACGGGAACCAGACAGCCGTACTCGCTTTCAATTACCTGATCGAAGCCCGGAAGACCAAGGGTATTGCTCAGCCGAATGATATGGTCATCACGACCATCGTGACAACGCCGATGATCGATGCCATTGCCAAGGGAAATAACCTGGCCTGTTACCGGGTACTCACCGGTTTCAAGTGGATCGCCGACCTGATCCGCCAGAAAGAAGGAACAGAAAACTATGTTATCGGTGGTGAGGAAAGTTTTGGTCTGATGATCGGCGATAAGATCCGCGATAAGGATGGCATCAGTGCCGTAGCTTTGCTATGCGAAATGGCCGCTTACGAAAAAGAGAAAGGCCGCAGTCTCTACGAAAAAATGATCGATCTCTATGTGCAATATGGCTATTACAAAGAGAACCTGATCTCCATTACCAAGAAAGGCATGGACGGACAGGCACAGATCGCGGCCATGATGGAAGCCTATCGCAGCAATCCGCCCAAATCCATCAATGGATCACCAGTGGTACAATTGCTCGATTACGAACTCAGCAAAGGAACCAATCCGCAGAATGGCGACAGCTGGGCCATCGACCTTCCCAAGTCAAACGTATTACAGTTCATTCTCGAAGACGGCAGCATTATCTCCGCCCGTCCGAGTGGCACCGAACCCAAGATCAAATTTTATTTCAGCGTTAATGCGAAACTGAATAGCGCGACAGAATTCGACCAGGTTAATGCCGCCATGGATGAAAAGATCAAGGCGGTGATTGCGGATATGAAGTTGTAGTCGTTGTCATGGTGAGCTTGTCGAACCATGACGAAGGGAAATGAAGTTGAGTTTTCTCTTGCTAATGCTTCGGCAAGCTCAGCATGACACGAGCACCGGTTCTCTTTGTTGACGGGCTGCTCTTGTCATGGTGAGCTTGTCGAACCATGACGAACCATTAGGCTGATTTCCATTTTCTTATTGTATTTTTGGTCCGCTTATGAGACCAACAGAAGATACTTACCGGCACAAAGGCTTACGCAAGAAACTCGTGGACATTGTACGTGGAAAAGGAATTACCAATGAAGACGTACTGAACGCCATCAATACCATTCCACGTCACTTTTTCCTGGAATCCGCTTTTGATGAACTGGCATATGAAGACCGGGCCTTTCCGATCGGGGAGGGACAAACTATTTCACAGCCTTATACCGTGGCCTATCAAAGTCAGTTGCTCGAACTAAAGAAGTTTGACAAGGTCCTCGAAATCGGTACGGGCAGTGCCTACCAGGCCGTGGTGCTGGCCGAATTGGGAGCACAGGTCTATACGATCGAAAGGCAGAAGAAACTTTACGATTCCAATAAATTATTCCCGCTCCTTAAAAAATATCCCACCATTAAATTCTTTTATGGTGATGGCTATGAAGGGCTCCCGACATTCGCCCCCTTCGATAAAGTCATCATTACCGCCGCCGCTCCGGATGTGCCCCCGAAACTCATCGAACAGATGAAAGTGGGAGGGATGATGGTCATTCCGGTTGGAGCAGGTGAAGTGCAGTTGATGAAGCGAATTACAAAACTCGAAGGCGGGGCACTGAAGGAAGAAGTGTTTGACCGGTTTTCTTTTGTTCCTATGATCGAAGGGAAGAATAGTTAGCCAATCACCTATTGATGTAACCTGTTATTTTCTATATAGGGCCAAGATGTTTCCTCCCATTTTTATGTGGTTTTCAGCAAATAATCCGTTTTTTTTCTGCCCGGGGTGGGTGGTTACAAAATCACGGGATTAAAGTAGTATCCTTTGCCAAAAAAGGTATGGGAGAAATGTTAACTTTGAATTATGTACGTAATTACGTACATTTGAGTGTACGTAATCATGAAACCATGCAGGCAATATCAATCACCCAATTGAGAAATAATATCAAAAAGTACCTGGACGAAGTCTCTAACTCTTCTGATATTATAGTGGTTTCCAGGGCGGCCGAAGAGGAAGCCGTGGTTATTCTTTCATTGAAAGAGTATAATTCACTTACCGAAACCGGTCATCTGCTTTCCACCGCAAAAAACAGGCAGCGTATACACGAATCGATCGACCAGTTAAAGAACAAAAAGACCCGCAAGTTTAAGCTTTAACCTGTAGTATGAATTTTGAGTTTACAGAAAATGGTTGGGAGGATTTTCAATACTGGGTTGAAACGGACAGTTCTATAGCCGGAAAAATCAAAGACCTGTTAAATGAAATCAGGAAAACGCCATTTCACGGGACAGGAAAGCCTGAACCACTCAGACACGACTTAAAAGGATTTTGGTCCAGGCGGATTACCGGTGAGCACAGGTTCGTTTATAAAGTGGAAGGGAAAAAGGGGGCTGATCAAAAATGTTATGTTATTCAGTGTCGCTTTCATTATGATTGATGATTCATCTCACCAATAGGCAAAAATAAAGCGTGGTAAATTACGAGTCAGTCAGTATAAAGTTCAATAAAGGAAAAACATAAATCAGTTTGTCCAACCAGCGCCAGACTATAATGAAATTATTTTTTGCAATGGATTATGTACGTAGTTACCTTTCTGTCTTCTCTTTTTTGTGTTTTGTTACTCTGGCAGAAGCACAGACATTTGGCGAATTTGATGTCCGCCGGGGAATATCTCCTTTTTTGCTGGGCTCTGTTCGTACTCAACTGGACAGTTCTATTCAGCTGGTTCAGAATGGGGAGATGAATTACAAAGGCAGAACCGAGGTTGATTATGCTTATTATGGATTGACTGACCGGCTTTATAACCTGGAGGGTGTTACCTTTAAAAGCGTTCAACTTACTTATGTGTCCGATACGTTGATACGGGTGATGTTCTATAACCATTATTCTGCCAGGCTTTTTCCAGATCACAATAAAAGAGGAAGGAATGAATACCGGAAACTGGGTTTTGTGTTAACCACAAAGTGGCAACGGGCTGGTAGCCAAAAGATATTCACCCAGTCGCCTGACAAACTGATCGTTTCCCGTGGCTTCCAGTGGGAGACCGATACTGTCCGAATGAAACTGGCTTTGTATGTGGATAGAACGAAAATACAACCGCTTACCGATGTTTCGGTAACCTGGGAACTACCCCGTTATGATTAACTCGTAGTACGAAATCGGGTAAATGAATAGTAGATGACAGGCTATTTAACGTGAACGGAATCAGCAATCAAGCGAGTCGAATTCAAAAACAGCGCCTTTACCCGCTCACCCTGCTCTATACTCTCTTTTTTATCGGGGTGAAAATACCAGTAATTATAAGTGGTGAACTCTTTTATTCCATTAAGTAGTTCGTCTATTTTCCGGATCATTTCAAGATCGGCCGGGGCAATCGTTCCCATATAAAAGTGCAGGGTGATCTGGGGGCTGCTCCGCTGATAGCTGGATTGGCTGATCTCGTAGAAGTTGTTGTAAATATAATCGAGCACGGGCTGATAAAAGGCAGCCGGGTCATCGGCGGCTGAATTACCGCTGATCTCAAACAGTAATTGCGGGAAATCGATGATGATCTGTGGGGTGTTGGCGGTGGCTTTTTTACTGTACATGCAAACTGGTTAAAAAATAAATTTACGGGAAAGTAGGAACAGGGAGAAGTAAAATCCTTTAAGCCGGCAATGCAGATCTGCATCAAATAGGCCGATGCATACGGGGACATGTTTTTTTGCCATTTTTTATAGTACAAATTAAATATCAACCTTGTTATATAGCTTTATAGGGAAACAAAAAACCAACCAACCATGCGTAACCTCATTTTTTTCATGCACGCTTCTCTCGACGGGTTTGTAGCCGGACCAAACGGGGAAATGGACTGGATCCGTTTTGACGACGAGCTATTTGATTTTGTGGGCACCATGACGGAGAAAGCAGATACCGCCCTTTACGGTAGGGTTACTTATGAGATGATGCAGGGCTACTGGCCTACGGCCGGGGATAAGCCCAATGCTTCCAAACACGACAAAGAACATTCGGCCTGGTATAAGAAAGTGTCGAAGATCGTTTTATCCAGGACCCTCAACGGGGATGGATTGGAAAATACCACCGTCATCAGCGATCAGTTGGCGGAGACCATTAACCGGATCAAGAATCAGGATGGGAAGAATATCCTGATATTTGGAAGTCCCCGTGCCTCTTACTCCCTTTTAGAGTTGGGTCTGATCGATGAATTCTGGGTGTTTGTCAACCCGGTTTTACTGGGAAAGGGAATGCCGCTGTTTAATAATGTGACGGAAACGACAAAACTGAAACTGGTGGAATCCAAAACTTTTTCCTGTGGGGTGATGGCGTTGCATTATGAGAAGAGCTGAATTACGTTATACCCGTAGCAGAAATGTCCGGGGTTAAAGAGCATGGATTGCTTTAATCCTGTTAATGTCTTTGCTCAAGCCTCAACTTTTTTAATATGTCGCCCCTACAGGGCTCTGTGGGCATCTTCGAAATTTTCATTCTAATGATAGACCACCCCTAGCGGGGCGGAATACAAATGCTCCATCTGTTTACAGGACTTCTTGTTAAATATTCATTCTAATGATAGACCACCCCTAGTGGGGCGGAATACAAATTCACCGCCTGTTTACAGGACTTCTTGTTAATTATTCATTCTAATGATAGACCACCCCTAGCGGGGCGGAATACAAATGCTCCATCTGT
>CAZLRY010000032.1:0-3967 GCA_964561675.1 uncultured Chitinophaga sp. | reverse complement strand
TCTTGTTAATTATTCATTCTAATGATAGACCACCCCTAGCGGGGCGGAATACAAAGGACATCTACTTTTAATCAACTAAAGGTCTAAACCCTTTTTTCAGCTTCTCTCATCTTTCAGCTTCTCTCAACTCTCACCAGCTATTTATGAGGTCAGTTATTTAAAGGTTTATTTAATGGAGATTTCAATACCAAGACTAAGAAAAAGTTTTTTATCTGTAAAGTCCGGTGAAAGGCGCGTTGATATATTTTCATCCAGCAGATCAGGGAGTTGTTTTGCGAGAATGTCAAAACGTAGATTAAGGGGGACTTTCTGCTGACTCCATTTTTCGAAAGGTAAGTTACAGCCCAATCCCCAGGTAAACCCTTTTTGACGATCTTTTGTCGCATAACGATCCAGTGAGTTAACAGGTCCCTGCCTTGTTTCTGAAAAATACCCCAACCTCAGTGATAAAATATCAAGAGCCGTGGCTTCCAGACCAAAACCGGTCATCGTTTGATATTTATATTCTTTTGTATAATTTTTCCGGGCTTTCAGATAATTACCATACTGGATACTGGCTGTAAGGCTCAGTTCCTGGGGTTGCTCCTTTAACTTTTTCCCTTTTTGTGCAAATGGCAGGTTGACAGGTGTGGAAAACCGGTAAGACGAACCCAATCGCAGGATGGCCGGCATGTCCCTGTATTGAAATACGGTTTCATTGGCCCGTTGAATGATCTCCCCGTCAAACAAGGTATTGTACAGACTGGCTGCGAGGCGGAGTCGCTGATTCGTGACCTTGGTAGATTTGAAAAGGCTTACCGCTCTGTCATAGATAATACCGGTATTGACCATAAAATCCTTAGCCGTTGTTTTCCCCTTTATTTCCATTTCACGTAAGAGGTTGCCGGAGAGTCCGGCGTAAAGATGCTTTCCGATTTTGTAGCCTGCGATAAAGGAGTATACGTGTTGTGCTTTTTTATCCGTGTCAAAATCCTGGTTGCCGATCTGGGCATTCCAGTATGAATCCGGGTCGATCCAGTGATGGGTGGCGATGCCCAGGGTTAATTTATCCGTCACTTTATAACTGAAGCCACCTGCGGGATAATACGATTTTGGATAGGTTCCATGTCCTTTGGTGTAATTAAGGGCCATCTGGATTTTTTCTGTTCCGGGGGCAATACAGGCCGGATTCTCAAATGCAGTTCGTATCCCATCCAGCGTGATAGAATTTTTACCCAACGCTTCCGCCCGCGCACTATTGGTGACATCCGAAAGTACCCCTTCATAATTGGTGGGACTAATAAATATAGTGCCTTGAGTCTGAGCTGTAATAGAACAAGTGATAAAGAAACCAGCCAGTAGGAGTATAATTTTTTTCATTTCATTAATAATTTAACCATATAGTTTCCTTTTCCCGGTAGCCGCAATTACAATCAGCCTGACTGGCTTGATGCATATATTGGCAGGAAGAAAAGGATTGACCACACAAATTAAAGTTGATTATCCGGGTGGGGGAGTACTCCATTTGGATAGTTTTTTCTTCGATACTTTTTAAAACAGGATTCTAAAATTATACCTGGATTCTTGCCGACATTTAAAAAGTTTGCTATTGTTTAAAGAATAGTATTGAGTATTTTTAAGAGAAAAAAAGATTGAAAAGATGATAAAATTCGCTTATACGATTCTTTACGTTACTGATGTAACAAAATCTGTGGAGTTTTATGAAAGGGCATTTGGGTTTGAAAGAAAATTTGTAACACCCGAGAATGACTATGCTGAGTTATTGGTTGGAGAGACAACACTTTCATTTGTTTCCACTTCTTTAGCCAATTCAAATTTGCAGGAAGGCTTTATAAAAAGTAGTTTGTCAGACAAGCCTTTTGGGATTGAAATAGGGTTTACAACAGAAAACGTGGAAGAAACTGTTTCCACCGCAATCAACGAAGGTGCGACCCTTGTTGAAAAGCCTAAAACAAAACCCTGGGGTCAAGTTGTAGCTTATATAAGGGATATTGATGGATTTCTGATTGAAATTTGCACCCCAATGGGGTGACAAATTTTTGTACTGCAACAGGTTGTCAGACCCGGAAATGGGTAGTGCATACCGTAAAGACTGGAACCTGGAGGTTAATAGCCGGTGTCATGTTACCCTGTCTTTATTTTTTTGCACCAAGATCAGCCGGCGACATTTATTCCCACCCAGCTCCCGGCATAAGCCTATTATAACTTAAAAACGCTCACTCAAGTACAACGCAAAAAGGGTATTGCGGGGGTGGGTGTTTTGGGGTAAATTTGGGAGGTGGCAGTAGATTTGAGAATTGACATTTAAAAACGTATTTTTTTTATGGAAGAGGAAAAATATGGTATCGACATTGACAATGCTCATCAAAAGGCAATTGAATTAATTCCGGAAGATTTTTTTTGGAGTTGTATTGACGAACTTGCGCCATTCGGTTCAGACGAAGGTGACACGGCGTTAGCTGAATTCAGAGACTGGAGAAAAGAGAATCCGTCGACGCCCACTCTGGAATGTTTAAAATGGGTTATTGAAAGTGTAGGAGAAATGGATTTTGCAGACTACAATTCAGAAATCCTGTCAAGGGCTAAAGTAAAATCGCAACTCGAAGATGAAGATTTTGACGACCAGCAATATATTTATACATTGGACATTTCAGTCATTGCAACAGGGTTCGCTCAACTTGTAGATGAAGGAATTATTGAAGTGGAAAACAAAGAAATAATACAACTTGCTATTGACCGACAACTTGTTTGGGCAGAACTATCAGAAGATTGGGAATATGCAAAAGAATATATTTCCAACATGAAAATTCTTGACAGAGTATTAAAGGCGGCATAAATGTATCAATTTCTACTTTTTCTGCTACTCATATCCTGCACCCATTCAACGTACAGGGCTATTGAGAAGTATGAGAGCCATGATATGGTTACAACCCGGCTTGGCGAGAGTCCGTTTTTGTTGAAACACCCCGTCAATATGTTTCTGGAAGAAGCAAGGGGAAAGGAAGGGCAGTTGGGATACGGGCTTTGGCTCAACGATTCTGTCACCAGGTTTTCTGGAATACATGGCTTCAATGAAATTGAACATGGTAAAGGTATTGGGTCAGCAGAAAATGATGGACCTGCAATTGAAGTTGTGAAAACCATTGTGCTAAATAAGCTTGCTTTATGGCCTGTTTCCAAAACGGAAACGGGTTATTATACCAGTTTTATGAAAATAGGAGGACTTCGTTTTTCTGCTTCGGCATCTCGACTTTCAGCACTTGATTCAGTAATCGCCATCCTGTCTACATTAACTAAAAATTAGATTTATTTGCCTGAATATCGATGGATAGTATTGTACTTTGTTAAAGTAAATGAAGCTTCTTTTTTTTATAATCAGTTTGCTCTTTTTCGCAAATTTGGAGAATCAGCAGATACCTGTCTTTAAAGCCGTTCAGGCAAAGGATACTGACTTCATGGGTGAAATCGACAATGGCCCTTCTGAAGTACTTCCCGGCTGCAGTTGGTATTGCGGCGGCAATGTTACAGGATTTAAAGCATCCTCTTCCCTGGCTCCTGTAAACAGTATTTCGTATGCTGCTAAGAAGGCCCACGATTTTGATATTACAACAGCCTGGGTAGAAGGCAAACCGGGTCATGGGATCGGAGAATACATAGAATACACGATTGATATGACTCCTGATAATGCCAGTAAAAACCTGGGTATTACACAAATCATTCTGGCGAACGGTTATAAGAAAACGAAAATAACCTGGGAGGAGAATGCCCGGGTAAAAAAGCTGAAAATGGTTGTGAATGGTAAGACCTATGGAATGCTGGAATTACTGGATGCTTTCGAATTTCAGGTCATTGATATCGGCAAAATCATGCTGCCGCCCCGGAAAATTACCGCCATACGATTCGAAATTGTTGAAGTTTACCCGGGTTCTAAATTCCAGGACACGGCTATCAGCGAATTGTTGTTCGA
>CAZLRY010000031.1:0-17440 GCA_964561675.1 uncultured Chitinophaga sp. | reverse complement strand
CAACCCATTACTATCGAACAATGCGATCTGCAACGTACCATTAAAATCAATGATAAAAAGAAACTCTACTACATTGATTCTTTTTATAAAGTACGGGAAGAAATCATCGATGAGGACGAGCCGGTGAACAAAAAACCCGTGCCCATTGCCAAAGAGAAAACACCTAAGACCACTCCTGAAAAAGGAGGCGTCATTACCATTTATTATAGTATCCGCGATACCGGGGAACGTAAAAAAATGTACGGACTTACCGCCCGCCATGTATGGACAACCCAGAAAATGAAACCCTCTGCAGACGCCTGCATGATGAAAGACAGCTTCCTTATTAAAACAGACGGCTGGTATATTGACCTGCCTAAATTTAATTGTCCGGTCCGGTATCGCCCGCAACAAATGCAACGTCAACCCGACGAAAAGCCCATGCCGGATTGCCAGGACCGCTTTGTTACTCGTCGCAGCGGAAAGGGGAAACTCGGCTTTCCCCTGATAGAAACCACGACCATGATCATGGGTGCTCAGGGCGCTAAAACAACAGAATTTAAAACGGATATCGAAACGTTGGATTTATCGATGGAAAAACTGGATTCCATGCTGTTTGAAATACCGCCCGGATATACAGAAACGAAAAACGAAGAGGACCTGCAGGAAAAAATGGACATGAGCGGCATGCTGGATGAGGTGATGAACAAGGCGAAAAAACAAATGAAGGAAAAACCGGTATCCGATGAAAAGGCTCCTGATATGATCCGGGTGGGTATTCTTCCTCCCAAAGGGGATGAGCAGGTACAGCCCGCTGAATTACAAACGATGCTGGTTGGCACTTTTACCACCGGTAATATTGAAGCAGTTGCGGTCAGCAGTGCCGAAGAAGCCAAAACCATGAAATGTGATTACCTGCTCAATAGTGAACTGTCCAAAATCAAGAGTGGTAGTAAAGTAGGTGGCTTGCTGAAAGCCATTAAAAATACCGACCCCAATGCCCTGTCAAGTTTTACCATTGAAGGTAGTATGCAACTCACAAAACTGGCAGATGGATCCAATGCCGGCACCCAAAAAATTGACGGTAAATATGAAGGTAAGGTCAATGATGCCGCAGGGAAAGCGCTGGACAATAGCGGACAAAAACTCGTTCAAAAAATTAAATAATTTTCGCCGGATATAAGGAGTGGCTCAGGCCACTTCCTTATATCCAGTATTTGTATGCAATGGCGGACGCCCCAGATCTTCTTCCTGTATTTCAATTCGCCGTGTAATATCATGTAAAGAAGAAAGCCGTTGTACGGTATACGGTATAGTATCCAGTCCTGAAACAAACTTCTGTATATAGCTATAGATTCCAATCAGACTACCCGCTTCTATACCCGATCCTGCTGCTTTATTGGTTACTAATAATGATATCCCGATTACAATCATCACCAGTATTTCCATAATACCAAAGTTCCACGCTTCCTGATCACTGATGCGGATCTGCCATTTACGGAGATTATCATAGTGCTGACGGATCAGGTGATTGTTCCCTGTGGCAATTATATTAACCTGGTTTTCAAGTTCATCGTTCTTCTGCTTATTCAGCTTCTTCATTTTCTTTCCATAGAAATAACTGAAACCGCTTACGGGTAATAATATAGCCAGGCAAACCAATACTACCGATGTATCATAGAAAAATAAAAGGACCAGCGAGCCAAAGAGGCTATAGAATGCTTCAATTACGTAGACCAGGTCAAACTCAAGGAAGTCTACAAATTCACGGGCCAGGTTGGAATGGGCGCTAAGCCGGGATACATCCTCCTTTCCATACCGACGGGCCAGAAACTTTGTTACAAGTGAAGTATAAATAGCCGTATACGTACGGGTATCCAACCGGTGCCGGATCGTACCAATGATCAGCCAGGCCACATGTACGGCTGATAGTAATAAAAGACCCTGGTAACTGCCCTTGATCAGATCATTCACGGCCCAACCCAGGAAAAAGGGGCGCATCAGGCTGCCCAGCATCTCCAGGGTAAATAAGAAATAGGTCAGCACTAACCGATAGCGGTGCTGTAGCATAATAGTACGGAGTACGGCAAAACGGGACATAGTTCATCTGTTTAGATAAATTCATCTAATGGGTCAGTAAAATCTAATGGAGTAAGTAATAGACTCTGGGGTGAGTAAGTCGTTTAACGGGTAATAGATTTCTCCCGCAAATTTAAAGAATTACCGGTCTGTCCCGAAATTTTTCCCCGGCATCCTTTTGTACCACATTGACAATCAAATGGTTCCATATGCTCGTCCAGAAAATTAGCATAATCAAGGGTGAGTTCCTGTCCTTTAGATATGTCGCATATAGCTAATACGTTTAAGCCGTCGAATTCGGTATTCGGGGTGCAACAATGGTTCTGGGGCGCCCATTCAGAAGGGTCATCGTCCCATAAAATAAAGACCTCATCACTGATGGGGTAGGCATACCGGCGGAAATGCAGTTTTTCGTCCTCATTCCAATGCTTCTCAACAAACCGCTTTGTAATGATCCGCTGAGCGCGACCTTCCCCTTTAAAGATAACTTCCCCTTTCCGGATATCCCTGTTAGCATAAATGCCATAACCGGCTATTGAATTCCCCTTCATAATAAAGGGTTTAAGCTTCCGCTGATGACGGGCAATCCCCTCAGCAATCATATGCCGCAGGAATCCGGCCTGACCGATTCCGTCAAATTTGATAATAAAATCCGCGGAGCCTTCATAACCATCAATGTAGAAAACAGAACAGGTAAAATTGATTTCCAGAAAGTAGATCTCCTGTTTATCATTGACCCTGAAATCAAGGCGGGCATACCCCACTCCGTTAAATCCCTTAAATATTTTTTCTGTGGCCGCCCGCAACTCACGGTCAAGCGTCTCATCCGTACATGGCACATTACAATCCGGATGTAATTCCGATGTTTTCAGGGCATAGGTTTTAAATGATCGCCCCTGGGGGAAAAGGTATTCCACCGGACGAAAAACCGTGCAATTGTGTTCGTCGGCATTGGCAGCGACTAATACAGTAAACTCCCTGCCATTTATATACTCTTCTACCAACAGCGGACCATATTCATCCAATATGCTGATACATTTCTGTTGCAGTTCAATCTTATTATTGACCAGTGAGCGTTCATCCACTCCAAGACTATCACCTGCTTTAGCCGGCTTTACAAATAGAGGAAAGGTTAAGTGCTTTACCGCCTCATCCACATCAGCCAGTTCATTGATCAGTACATACCCTGGTGTTTTGACCCCTTCACAATAGGCCAGGTATTTCATCAGTTCCTTGGGGGGATCATACAATTTAGTGGTGGGACCCGTGAAGGGCAGGTTCAGTAACTCAAGAGTATAAATCACATCTATACTCGGAACCTCCCACTCAAGATAGCCTTCGCAGAGGTTGACGAAAATATCATAGCCTTGTTTACTTAAATCTTTCAGCTGACTGTAGGTGGTCAGCTTATTGAGAAAAACCGTATGTACTTCATGTTCGGGAATCAGTACCGCTAAATCCCGGGGAGGGTCATAATTCTTATAATCCACACCCGTGGTGGAATAGTCTGGTTGAAGTACACATACTTTCATGAATTGCTAAGGTAATAATCAGGGGAATACAAAACTTATTTCGCAGAGACGGCTTTCACTTTTTTAGTACGCTTTGCTTTAACAGCTACAGCTGCTTTTACCACACTCCGGCGGAGCGCGTCTTTCAGAATCGCTGCAATCACCTGTGTGAAGGAAACGCCGGATACTTTCAGGATAGCACCAATGGATGTATAGTTTTCATCTTCACTCAATCCGCACTGGGCATTGGCTTCCAGCATATATAGTTTGCCGGTCTTTATATCCTGACGGATATCGATCCGGGTATAACCGCGACCACCGCAGGCAATATAAGCATCCATGCTTAGTTTCTTCAACTCCGCTGCAAGTGCAGGCTTTACGGATGTATATTCATAAAAGTTGCCTTCTTCCGGCATGGGCGTTTCATCTTCATAAATTTCCCACAGCCGGTCAAAAGAAAGGAACTTCTCCGATTCGGGCAGGGAAGGATGAAAGACCCGCTCAACGGGTTCGTATACGATACAATGGTCCGGGTCATTGGCAGAACCGGTGATAAACGTCGTGTATTCGGGGCCGGTAATGAATTGTTCTACAAATAAACCATCTGCCAGCAGGTTCCAGCCTCGATAGCCTTTTTTAATCTCTTCCACTCTTTCTGCCAGTTCTTCCTCGGAGTTCACCACATTTTTTACAGAAACACCCATACTTCCACCGGAAACGGCGGGTTTAATGATCAGCGGGATACCCACCCTTTTGCAGATTCCTTTAACAGAACCCTTCTTCTCCGTAATAACTCTCCAGTTGGCAGTAGCGACCCCAGCCTTATCAAAGGCCTTTTTCATGGGGATCTTAGACGTTGTGATATCGTAAAAATGAGCATCAGAGCCAGTATAGATCAGACCATTCTTTTCGATTTCGTGAATAACTGATACGCCCGGTGTGCCGTTTACTTCATCACCATCGCAGAGATTTAATACTAAAGGTGTCTTGCCGGGTGAGTTAACTTTGATTTTGGCTATAATAGTCCTGAAATTATCCATGGTCACAGGTTGCCATTTCCACTCCACATCCAACTCCTCGAAAACCCTGGTATATTCCTTAATGCTTTGGGTAAAATCGTAATAGTATTGAATATTGGGGTCCTCGGACTCCAGGTGCGGGGCAAGTACCCATACGATGTAGGGTGCAAAAAGGGCGGATTCAGATTGCTTCATCGGCTCAGGCTACTTTTTTATCGGCTTTCTTAGCCAGGCGGGATTGAATAAAATCGGTAAACCGGTGTTGTGAAATAGCTTCTTGCGAAAGATGGGCGGCGCCTCTTATTTCGCCCAGGCAACCGGGCTTACCACAATAACAATGGAAAGACTGTGTCATTTCCCATTCAGAAGAAGGATAAAAGAAAACAAACTCTGTTCCGGCCGGAATATCCTTTAATGCCACCAGGTGCATCATGGTGGTATCAAAAAACACATTGGGCTCACAACTATGATTGATATACTGAAGAAACTCTGGTTGCAGTGTGATATGTTTTCCCTCTGCAATCTGTACTGTTAAATAGGTTGGCTCTGCAGATATGGTTCCTGCTGAAAAATCAGCGATCACTTCGCCGGGCTGCCAGCTGCGCAGGGTAAAAAGGGCATTTTGACCACTGCTGATATGTTGCCTTACTTCGGCAATTACATGGTTACTGACTGGCCGGTAGCCAGGGGTTGAAGTAGAATCCATAAATGAGTTTGGTAAGTATTAGAATGAAGTTATAGATAAAGTTTAATCTGACAATTTCATTGAATTTAAATGTGAATAAAGGTTGAGTAACTGTACAGTATATAATATCAGATCTTCAGCCTGATTGGGGCAACCCGGAGGATGTATTCAACCGTTTACAAACCGGTTTGTTATCTTTATCGGCTTGAGTTAACAATCAAATTAAACAACGCTGAACACCCGTTCGATCATATTAATTGCCTTATTGGTTTGTTATACAATCAGTTTGCATGCTCAATGCACCCAAACGATCACCAGCTTCCCGTACCAGGAGAGCTTTGAAACCAGTAATGGCGGTTGGACCACAGCAGGCAATAGTTCTACCTGGCAATGGGGTACACCAGTAAAAACAGTTATCAACCGGGCTGGAGACGGAAACCGGTGCTGGGTGGCCGGGGGAGTATCGAACGGAATGAATTATGGTTCCGGGGAACAGTCCTGGTTACAAAGCCCTTGCTTTGATTTCAGCAATATTCAATACCCTTTACTTACAATGAAACTGTTCTGGGAAACCGAACAGCAATGGGATGGAGCCTCCTTTCAATTTTCATTAGATGGGGGTAGCAGCTGGACCACCCTTGGTGCTGCGAATGAAAGACAGGATTGTTTTAATAAAAACTGGTTCAACACACCAGGGATAAACGGACTGAACGGGATGTCTGGTACCAGCGGAAGTACGCATGGGTGGACCGGTAATAATCTGGCTAATAATGGGTCCTGCAGGGGCGGAAGCGGAAGCAAAACCTGGGTAGAGGTATCCAGAACGTTACAGGCACTCGGCGGACAGTCATCTGTTGTCTTCCGTTTTATCTTCGGCGCAGGCACCACCTGTAATAACTATGATGGATTCGGGGTGGACTCGGTGAATATCAGTGCCGCTCCCCCTAATGCCGCGGCATTTACTTTTACCTGCAATGCCAACCGGACTATTCAGTTTACCAATACATCAGCGCTTTGTCCTACCAGTTTCCGCTGGGAATTCGATGACCCGCTTTCTTCTGGTAATAACACTTCCGGTCTGCCTAACCCAACCCATACCTATGCCTTTCCCGGTAACTACACCGTTACCCTGACTGTCGAAGGGCCGGGGAATCTGTATTCCACTACTACCAGGGATATATTAATCGTAGACGTGAATGTGGCCCAGGTAAAATCAGCGGCCTGTGAGACCAATACAGGTGGATCCCTTGTTGCTACTGTAAGAGGGGCTGGTACTACACCGGTAAGCTATTCCTGGAATACCAACCCGGTACAGAATAATCCGGTAGCCAGCAATCTCGGTATCGGAACTTATAATGTGATTGTTACGGGTCAGGATATCTGCACAGCAACTGATAGCGGCGTGGTTACACTGGATTCTTCCTGCCGCGAACTGATTTTTCCTACAGGATTTACACCCAATGGTGATGGACTGAATGACCAATTCGGACCACAGGGAAGTGTCGCTGCAGCAAAATCATATAAATTGAACATTTACAACCGCTGGGGACAGTTAGTATTCAGCAGCAGGAATCCGCTTGAAAAATGGAATGGAAGTCCGGCCGGAAAAAAGGGAGAAACCTCAATGTTTACGTGGCTATGTGAATATCTATTACCCGGGCAGTCAAAATCTGTAAAAAAAGGAACGGTCCTGTTAATCCGCTGAGCTGATCCGGTCAAGACCTTTGGAAGCCAGTACCCATCTTATTTCAGCAAAACTGACATCTTCCCCTAACATTTGTTTTATTGGAGCCGTTGCATAGCCATCTGCTTTGCTGATTGCCGATTCTATCTTATTATATTTCTCTGTGCTCATCAACGAAGCAACCGCAATATCACCTGAAGCTACAAACCTGGTCAGGTGTCCTTCAATAGTGGAAACGGCCAGCTTCCGCAGATCCGCTATTTCTTTAATTGGGTGTCCTTTCCTGAACAGATCAAAACTGGCCCGGTGTGAATCTCCTTTTTGAGGCGCATTTGACTTACGGGGCTTACGTTCCCGCTTTTCATCTTTTGTATATATCCGGGACTCCAGATCATGTTCCTGACAATAATCCAGTATAATGTCAAGGAAGACCTGTCCGTATTGTTCTGTTCTGACAGCTCCCATTCCGCTGATCTTCCGCATTTCCTGCAGATCATGAGGCAGGTAAAGACACATTTCGCCAAGCGTGGTACCTGACGCCACCATATAAACGGGCAGATCCTTCTGAGCGCAGAAGGCGTCGCGTTGTTTCTTTAGTGCATTGTATAAATCCGGATGGCTGCTGTTGTCCGGCACTGCGGAACTGAGACCGGCATAAACATTTACTGAATAATAGGGTAAAACAAAACTGCGGCGCCGTTGATGCCAGCTATCTGTATCCAGACTACCGTCGAACCCTTTATAAAGGTGAACCGCCAGGGATAATCCGGCAAATAAATCCTTTAGCAGCTCGTTCACTTCCTTTGCCTGTTGCCGGCTATCTGTTACCATCGCTGGCTTATTAATATAGGCGATGACCGATTCCGCCTCCTGGGCGAAATGACCGGTTGCCTTTTGGAGCCGTTCCAGCAGTACCGGATTTTCTTCCGGCAATACAGCCATTTGAAACTGTCCTTCAAGCCACTGGTGAAAGCGGCAGGAAGTATCATGTAGTGCACCTAGTTTAGCTACCAGTTCTTCGGTCCAGGACGTAGCCTCTTTTGTAAAACTTCCGGTATTCTCCTGTATCAGTTTTTTTAATTCAAGCACCTCCCCAACCAGCCTGTCAAAACTGAAAGCGCTGATCAACATTTTCAATTGATACACCCGGCGGGCCGCTTTCAATTCGTTTTGCAGTAAATCAGAACTGGCGCTCCGGCGCGTAAATTCAACAATCCGTGGATCGGTAAAAAGGCTGTTTGTTCTTACTTTACTTTTCAGGATCATGCCGGCTAAACTGGTGCACCGGCTCAGGGCTACATAAACCTGTCCTGCTGCAAATGCTTCCCCGGCATCGATAATGGCTTTTTCAAAGGTGAGTCCCTGGCTTTTGTGAATCGTTATCGCCCAGGCCAATCTCAATGGATATTGGGTAAAGGATCCCAATAATTCTTCTTTCATAGATTGGCTGGCTTTGTCCAGCGAATACCGGATATTATCCCATTTCTCCCTGACCACCTCTATCTCTTCATCTCCTTCGCAACGCACATAGATCTTTTTATCTTCCAGCCGGTTAACTGTACCGATTTTACCGTTAAAAAACCGCTTTCCTTTTTCTGTGCTGTCATTCCGGATAAACATGACCTGTGCTCCTTCTTTGAGTACCAGTAGCTGTTCAGCCGGAAAAGCATTCGGAGGAAAATCATTCTCCAGTTCCGCCTCATACTGTACTGCGGGACTGTTAAGTTGTTGCAATTGCTGGTTATTAATATTCCGGGCCTGTTCATTATGCGTGGTCAGGATAATATAACCGTCATCATTTGTCCGACGGAAGCCAGGTTGAAAACGACTTTCAAGGATTGCCAATCCTTCCGGGTTCAGTTCATTGTTTCTTACCTGGTTAAGCAAGCTGATAAAATCAGCTTCCCGCTGCCGGTAAATTTTGTCAAACTCAATATAAAGAGGCGGGTTTTCTTTCAGGACCAGGCTATCAAAAAAATAGGGGCTGCTGTAATGTGCTGAAAGCAGGTTCCACTCTGGTTCTTTTACTACCGGCGGGAGCTGGAACATATCGCCGATAAATAATAGCTGTACGCCTCCGAAGCGTTCGCGGGGTTTACGTCGTACATGCCGCAGCACAGTATCAATTGCATCCAGTATATCAGCTCTGACCATACTGATCTCGTCAATAACAAGAAGCTCCAGTTGCTGGATCACTTTTTTCTTATCGCCATTAAAGCGAAGCCGGCTGACGAGGCTATGAGGGTTGCTGACCTCTTGTCCGGCCGGAGCAAAGCCTTGTCCGCGTGTCACGGGAATAAATGGCGCCAGGGGCAACTGAAAAAAGGAATGGATGGTCACTCCTCCTGCATTGATAGCCGCCACCCCGGTGGGTGCCACTATGGCCATCTGCTTGGTGCAATGCTCACGGATATATTTCAGAAAAGTGGTTTTACCCGTACCGGCTTTGCCGGTAAGAAAAATAGTCCGGTCGGTCTGATTGATCAGATCGGCAGCCAGGGTAAAAAACTGATTAGATATATCTATTTTAAATCCACTCATAGTTTTGCCACAGAAATAATTAAACAGGCTAAAGCCTGTTAAATACAAGCCACGGATTTCACGAATTCACACGGATCAAAGTACAAATCGTTTATGTTGAAGTCCTTTCCTGCCGAAGTTGACCAGTAAAGCCAACTTACAACCTGACGCTTTCATATAATTAATTGTTTGGCGAACGTTCTCTTCACATAAACCGTCTGCGGATGCCTTAATCTCTACAATTATATCTCCAAACATAACAAAATCTGCATTATACCTGCGCTTCAGCTTTCTTACTTTGTAATATACAAGAAATGGTTTTTCTCTCTCCACAGAAACATTACACAGTTCTGCCTCAATTTCAAGCGCATCTTTATAGATAATCTCAGAAAATCCAAACCCCAATTCATTATACACTTCCATACACATACCAATGATTTTATACGTTTCTTCTTCTCTGATCAGTGACATAAATCAATTTTTTTAGAAAAAATAGGCCACGAACCAACACGTTAATCCGTGTTAATCCGTGTGATCCGTGGCCTTGTCTTTACGCTTCGTTGGAGCGGCCGCCCAGGAGGACAAGTTCATTCACCTGGATTTCGGTGACATACTTTTTCTGTCCTTCCTTGTCATTGTAGCTCCGGTTGACGATCTTTCCCTCGATCAGTACTTCGCGGCCCTTGGCCAGGTACTTTTCGGCGATATCCGCCATCTTACCCCACACCACCAGGTTGTGCCACTGGGTATCTGTGACTTTCTCCCCTTTGGCATTACGATAAACCTCACTGGTGGCTACCGAAAAACGGGCCATTTTTTTGCCGGTTTCGAGCGTTTTGATTTCGGGCGCATTGCCCAGGTTGCCGATCAGCTGTACTTTGTTTTTTAATGCGAACATAAATTTGAGTTTGTGTCCCGGGTATTTCACCGGAACGGTTAAGGATTTATTTATTTCAATCACCGGGGACGTCACGCCGGATGACGGGACAAAAATGGCTTTCCGATGATCCCTTACCCGGTTTTTACCCGTTTCTTCCCGAAACTAAACGGGTAAAAAACGTTTGCACACGGATCGGGCTGTTGTAATTTGAAAGCCTGAAAAAAGCAATTATGGAATCAATCCAGACAGAAAAAAGAAGCTGCCTGTCCTGTGGAAATCAATTGAGAGGACGGGTCGATAAAAAATTCTGTAACGACTACTGCAGAAACAGTTACAACAATGTCCAGAAAGCCAGAAACGGGTATAGTCCCCTTGTCAGGAATATAAATAATGCCCTGATAAAAAACCGACGGATCCTGGCGAATGTATTATCGGACCGGATGGAAACCGCAAGGGCCAACCGGGATAAATTGCTTCGGTTAGGCTTTCATTTCGGGTACCAGACCCACGTGTATACCACCAAAACGGGACGCTGTTATTATTACTGTTATGATTATGGGTACTTAGCCCTGGAGAATGACTGGTATTTGATCGTAAAGAAGAAAGAAGACTAAGATTTTGCTATTACTTTTGCAGCATGTCAAAACCCGTCATCTGTATCGGCGCCGCCCTGGTCGACGAACTCTTCCACGCCACTTCTGAAATGCTGCTGGCCACCACCAATGATGCAACCGTAACCAAAACCGCCGGTGGTGTGAGCCGCAATATCGCACATCAGCTCGCCCTGCTCGGGGTACCGGTACAACTGATTACTGTGGTAGGAAATGACAGTGATGGGGAGTGGATCAAAAAGGGCTGTTATGAAGCCGGCGTAAAAATGGATGCCAGTATTACAAAAGACGGACTAACCGGTAAGTACACCGGTATTCTGAATGTGGATGGCTCCCTGTTTTCCGCTTTCCTGACCAATGCCGCCAATCACCTGATTACACCCGAACATCTTGCTGCACATACAGACCTTTTATGCACAGCCTCGTATATCCTGGCAGATGCAAATATCAGTGTGGACACAGCAGAATGGTTGTTGGCTTTCAGTCAGCAAACCGGTATTCCTTTTATACTTGAACCCGTATCCGTACCGCCGGCCCGTAAATTCCGGCATGTCAACCTTGGTGGGTTGTATATGGTAACCCCGAATGAAGATGAATTACCGGTTCTCTGTTCGGAACAAGCCACCATGACACAAATGCAGATCGAAGAACTGCTGGACAACGGGGTACATAATATCTGGCTGCATAATGGAAAAATGGGGTCCGCTTTATATAAAAAAGATAAAGCCATCACCCTGCATGCCCCGAATATTGAAGTCCGGGATTGTACCGGTGCCGGTGATGGATCCCTCACCGGATTCATCCTGGGTAAGTACCTGAACCTGGAGGATATAGACTGTCTTAAACTGGCCCACACCCTTTCCGCCGAAATTCTGCAGGTGAACGGTGCCATTGCGACCCACCTGAACCAGGAAAAACTATTGAGTCTTATTCACGAATACTACCCCTCCTGATGCATCCCTATTTAGAAATACACCCCGAAGTAAAGCAGGCATTGGTTGCAGGACAGCCCGTGGTCGCGCTGGAGTCCACCATTATTTCCCATGGAATGCCCTATCCAAAAAATGTGGAAACCGCATTAGCTGTTGAAGCGGCGGTGAGGGAAACGGGTGCCATACCAGCTACCATTGCTATTTTCAACGGGAAATGTTATGCCGGACTGACGGAGGAACAGATCCGCTATTTCGGTCAGGCGGAAAATGTATGGAAAGTGAGTCTCCGGGATATGCCCTATGTGCTCAGTAAAAAATTATTCGGAGCCACCACAGTAGCCGCCACTATGCGGATTGCCTCCCTTGCGGGGATCCGGGTTTTTGTTACCGGTGGTATTGGTGGCGTACACAGGGACGCAACTAATAGCATGGATATCTCAGCGGATCTAACGGAAATGGGTCAGACATCAGTGGCCGTTGTTTCAGCTGGTGTAAAATCAATACTGGATATTGGACTCACATTGGAATACCTGGAAACAAAAGGGATTCCGGTGGTCACTTACGGACAGGACGAATTCCCCAGTTTTTATTCACGGAAAAGCGGCTTTACCTCTCCGCTTCGCCTCGATACACCGGAAGAAATTGCCGCTTTACTGGATACTAAATGGAAAATGGGGCTGGAGGGAACTGTGCTGATTGCCAATCCGGTTCCGGCAGACCGTGAAATAGTAAGCGATGAAATGGAGATCCATATCCAGATTGCCCTGAATGCAGCTAAAGAAAGAAAGATTACCGGTAAAGAAGTAACACCCTTCCTCTTAAAATATATAGCGGATCATACCAAGGGAGAAAGCCTGGAAGCGAATATCGCGCTGATAAAACACAATGCAAAAGTGGGGGCTGCGATTGCGGTAGCGTATTCAGCCTTAAAATCCTAACTTTTTTTAAATTCAATTTATGTTTAAACCGAGTGTCGTTATAATCAGCATACTTCTGGTTTTGCAATCCCATGCACAAACTGTTGTATCCGTTGATACTTCAAAAAAAATAACCATCCTTTATACCAATGACCTTCACGCTCACCTTGATCCGCATCGTGTGCCCTGGATCAGTAACACCCGGTTGGTGGGAGGATTTGCTAATATTGCCACCCGGGTAAAACAGGAAAAAGCCGCCAATCCGAATACACTATACTTTGATGCCGGAGATTTTTTCACCGGTCCCTTTATCAGCTCATTGACCAAAGGAGAGGCTGTTATAAATGTCATGAATTATCTCTCACTCGATGCTGTGTGTATCGGCAATCACGAATTTGATCACGGCTGGGAAAACGTACCTGTACAATTAAAGAAAGCCCGTTTCCCGGTATTAAACGGGAATATCTTTCTGAAAGGAAAGAAAAAACTGATCTGGAATAATCCTTATACCATTATTCAGATGGATGGTATACGCATTGGTGTAATTGGACTGCACGGACAATTTGCTTTTTACGATACGATTGCCGATGAAATGATACAAGGGGTTGAAGCAAGAGATGAAGAGATCTATTTGAAAAAATATATAAAAGAACTCCGTAAAAAAGCAGACCTCGTAATCTTGTTGGTCCACCAGGGAATACCGGGTCGACAATCCTCTTCAGGAAGTACCGATGTGGCCCGTAACCTGCAACGGGATATTGATCTTGCTGCGGCCATTCCGGGAATTGATATTATGATTACCGGTCACGCACACCAGGGTACACCACAAGCCTTGCTTTCCAATGGAACTATTATTGTATCCACCGATGCGTTGGGCTCAGAATTGGGCAAGCTTGAAATAAATTATAATCCGGCTAAAGATAAAATCATCGCCCATAAAAACACCCTGGACTACCTGTTTGATGATGAAGTAGCGGATGACTCAGCTACAACAAAAGCAATCTATGAATGGAAAGAAAAAGTAAAAAAAATTACCGAAGAAGCAGTTACAACAATTCCGGTTGCGCTTACCCGTTCATATGGCGAAGAATCTTTAATGGGGAACATGGTGGCAGATGCTATTCTGTATGCCTATACGGACTTTGATCTGGCCGTTACTAATAGTGGTGGGTTAAGACAGGATATTGAGGCGGGAACCGTAACCACAGGAAATATAATATCTGCCTTCCCTTTTCCAAATACCATCCATCAGTTAGAGCTGACGGGGGCTGATTTGTATGAGTTGTTCGAGCATGGCGCCGCACTAACCAACGGCATATTGCAGGTGTCGAAAGGAGTTGAAATCGTTTATAATGAAACCCTTCCTGTTGGTTCACGAATAACCAGTTGTAAATTAAATACAGAAGAACTGGATCGGAATAAAATTTATAAAGTACTAACTTCCAATTTTCTGGCTGATGGCGGCGATGGTTTCCTGGCATTTAAAAAGGCTGTATCCAGAAAGAAAACAACCCTCGAAATCGTCCAGGCCATGATCAGCTATCTTAAAACATTTAAGGAATATAAGCCCGTATTGGAAGGAAGAATAAAAAAAAGCTAATTTGTCTTTGGACCCGCCGGCTTTTTAAACACCGGTACCGTACTGCAGGGTTCGCCATACATGATGCTTTTAGCCACCGGCCGAAGAAGTTTCGTGATCTCCATGTAGACATAATCCGCAATAGGTGTTTCGCCACATCCTTTAATCACCACGCGTTTATCATCAAACTCCTGCACGTCAATTGCAGAAAGATTCTTCAGGAAAATGGTTTTATGTAGTTCCTTCTCATCACCCATCACAATTTCATTCGCAAAGGGCTGCAGGTTGGCGGCTACCAGCATATAGGCCCACACGGGAATGATGGCATCCACGCTGCAGGTCAGCGCCACATTTTTGTCCTGGTAAATTGTCCAATCCTTTGCTTTCAGCGCTTCCCTGAAATCCTTTTCCTTCAGGATCATGCCCATGAACAGGTAATCCTTAATATCAAAAACAGCTGTCTCTTCCCTGGGGTACCATTTCTCGAGGTCCAGGGTGATCAGGCCACTGTCAGCCACTTTATTTACAAAAGGTTCGCTCATATTCTTTCGGTATGTAAAAATAACAAATTGAGCCGCGCCCTGGTTGCGAAATCTGGAAAACAAAAAACCCCGGAACGTTTAGGGTTCCGGGGTTCAACGATCAGATAACGAATTCGTTTAGAAACGTTCAGAACGCTTGTCCTTGATATCCGCGGCATTCCGCAGGATGGTGAGGGGGTTGTTCTGACTATATTGATTACCCAGGCTTTGCTTGGCCTGCTGGTAACGTGACAGTCTTACGGCATTGATATCTTCAGCCGGAACAGCTGTACTGCTCTGGTCTTCCACCCTTATCACATAAACACCTTGTTTTCCAACCAGTACTTCAGGAACAACCTTTCCTTTATTGGCCGGATTAAAGGCAGCCCCGATTACTTTGGGTTCATATGACAGGTTTGAACCGTAAATACGCAGGCTGTCAATCGGCTCAATCTGCTTAAGACCACCCAGTTTCGCAATTGCGTCTTCCAGTGTGGTTACTGTGCCGATTTTCTTTTTCAGCAGTTCGCCTTTCTTTTTAACTCGCACTTCTGTTTCTGCACCAGCTGCACGGGCACGGGCGGTACTCATTGTACCTTCTTCCAGTGCTTCAGTTACAACGGCTACCACATAACTGTTATCCACGCGTTCAGGTTTCAATACCTCGCCTCTTTTTGCCGCATATATATCTTTTACAAAAGAACGGGAAGCGCTTTCAAGACCACGGATAGATGTGCTGGCCCGAAGAATATCGGTCGCAATACCTTTCTGGAAACCTTTTGCTTTCAGTTTCTTTTCATACGTATCATCAAAACTTTTTAAATCGGTGCTTTCTGCAGCAAAGGAATTGGCTTCATTCAATGCAGCATTATCTGTCTCCTGGCTGGCAATGATTTCCTTAGGCAGGTAGGCCACTTTGTAATGGGTAGACGGTTTGATGGCAGACATGATTTCGATAAAATGATAACCAAAAGAGGTTTTTACCACTTTACGTTCGCCAACTTTACCGTCAAGTAATATGAACTGTCCGAATTCCCGGGCAAAGTTCGGACCCTGAATTTCGGTAGAAGAAAACGTCATCTCGCCCTTGTTCTGGCGACTGCCGTCACTTGGCGGATTATATTTCTGCACCATGGAATCCCAGTTAGCACCGCTGTTAATCGCTAATTTAATACTATCGATCCTGCGGGAAGCAATACTGTCATCCACACCACCCTGCTGGAGATTATTACTTACCAATACGTGGCGGCATTTAACAGAATCAGGCAATACTCTTACTCCGATCATTTTGGCCAGTACATAACTATTTGCATCGAGATATGGTCCGTAAACCCCACCAACGGGTAATTTAAAGATGGAATCCTTTACCGGAATCTGAATCGCATTTCCGCTTACATATGCATCAAAATACTGGGCACCCTCTCCGGCCAGAAACTGAGCAACACTATCTGAAGAAGCGAAACGGTCCCGAAGTGTAACTAAGCTACTAAGTGTAGCGGCACTATCTTTTGCAGAAGGCGCAGCGCTGAAACTTACAAAGCTGATGCTCCGGGTTTCTGCCTGTTTGAAAAGTTTTTTATTCTTGTTGACAAACGCTTCAATCTCGCTGTCTTCTACTTTAATACTGCTGTCAGGAATACTGGCGTATGTTTCTCTTACCAGTGAAATGCGGGCCATTTGTGCATTTTCCGCATTTTGTTTTTCAATCATCCATTTAGGAAAGTTGATTGTACCAGACATCAGAGAGAAAAATTTATCCGCCATGCGTAAGTTCACCAACTGATTGATATAGGCGTTGATATTTGCTTTTTCTTCCGCTGTACCGCTTTTCAGTTTCTGATCTATGTTCTGCTTGGCAAGCGCAGCATTAAACTGTCCGGTTTTTTCATCAGTAAACTGTTGTTTGATATCCTGCGGTGCATTCTGTCCGTAAAGAATATCACCCAGCTCTTTCCGGCCAACGGCAATACCAAGCTTTTCAAACTCATCACTCAGAATGGCCTGGTTGATCTCCTGTGACCAGGCCTGATCCAGTGCCTGCTGGCTTGCTGCAGCCGGAGGATAACCCTGCGCTTTCATGTTCTCTTCGGCCTGTGTAACTTTCTTACTGAAATCCTCAAAGAGAATTTTTTTACCATTTACTACACCAACAGTATTGGAGGGGCCACCCACCATACCTCTTGATTTACCGGCAAAATAATCGGTCAGAATGAACCCTACCAGGGCCAGTGCAATCAACACTACAGTAAGCTTGGCGTACTTGTCTCGGATATCCTGAATAATAGACATAATATATTATTACTGATTTTTTTAAGGATGGCAAAAATAGGGGAAAAACTGTGGAAAATCTATAATTAATGCACCCGTTTTGAGGGTGAAAGTAGACGAAAAAACGGGCATGGGGGCTGTTTTCAGGGAAATTAAACGGGCTGACCCGTATTTAGTGGGTCAGCCCGTTTTTTTTTGGAAAGCTATTCTCCAGAATTCTATTTTTTTTTATCTTTTACTATTTTTATTTTTTTT
>CAZLRY010000030.1:0-17791 GCA_964561675.1 uncultured Chitinophaga sp. | reverse complement strand
GGGCAAAGGTCGGGGAAAATGGTGAGTAGTGAGTGGTGAGTGGTGATTGGTGAGTAGTAAGTGGTGAGTGGTGAGTTGTGAGTGGGAGTTCTAAGAGGCATTGTCATCCCGACAAAGGAGGGATAAAGGTCTGTACAAGTGGCTCTAATTCCGACGAAGGAGGAATCTAAGCTGTGAAGAGGTAAAAAAAAGCAGGCACTCCGGGTAAAGGAGTGCCTGCTCATATTTCGAGGTTTGGGATTAACTGTTTCTCCGGAAATAACTCCGCAGGCTATACACCGCATTGTTACTGATCTCGTCGACCATACATTTGATCATATCGTTCTCAGAAGGAGGGAAGTCCTTTCTGCGGTTGATCTGGTTTTTGTCTTCCTGGCTGAGGGCCCGTTCGTCACCGGTAAAATGACTGAACTGGGTGCTCCAGTTATGGGAAGAACTATAAGAATCATTCCAGATACGGCGGCCATTTTCATCCCGTACGGTTACCTGCAATACCGCATTGCTGCGGAGGGTGCGGGTGGTGGTAATGATATTGGCCTGTACTTTTGCATACTCACGTACCACGCTGTCCGGACGGTAAACGGTTTCTTTCACGACTATATCCTTTGTTACTTTACGGGAGTTGCGGTCGTCAAATACCCGTCCAAGATTCATACTGACAAACTGCATACTCAGTTCCTGGTCCACACGGATCCGTCGGCTGCGGGCATCCCAGGCGGAATAGAACCGCACAAACTCACTGCCACTGTTGTTTTGCAGGGAACTGATCAGTTCGTCATCCAGGTTGGGCTGACCAATACCGTAAGAACTATATACAAATCCACCATCCCGCTGCATAGGTGCAACAACCACATTCGTTACCGCATATTCAAAGACCTCATTCATTTTCAGGATTGCTTCACGGTCACCGGCTTTAAAGTTCAGTACAGCCTGGAATTCACGATAGGCGTTCCGGTAGCTCTGTTTATCAGAGTGTTGCATAAATGCAATACCACGTTCATACCGCACATCCCCGGCTTTCTCCCGGTAAGTAACCAGGTCAGATGAATGATCTTCTGGTAATACAATACTGAATACATCAGGCACCCGGTGAATGGCATCGTATAAACGTTGCAGGGAGACATACTCATAGTACATCCATTCCCATTTCAGTTCATTGGTACTTTCGTGGTAAGAACGGATGCGTGACTGGTGATCCTCCACGGCGTATTGATAAGCATTACGGAGGGTGGAGAGGAGTTTGGCATCATCCGGATCCTTCTGCAGTTTTTTAGCGGCCAGTTCAACGGCTTCGTCATAACGGCCTTTTTCATACAGTTTGCTGGCTGATTTACAGGAAACCATCAGCAGGGCGATTCCGGAAAATAATACAGTGTAGAGTTTTAGTTTCATAAACACCTCCTTTTTTAATAGGACGTGCAAACAGAAGGCCGGTTAACATGGGAATACCGCAATTAGCCAATCATTAACAATTGAATGCGGAAATCAGTACTTCAGGATGTCCCGGATGAAATTATGATACTCATCAAAGCTGGGAAGATTGTTGTGGCCACCCCCGATTATGCAGATTAATGTCACTTTTTGCGGGTTTAGCTTTTGCAAGGACTCGCTGTGCCTGATCGGAATCAGCCAGTCACGGGTACCATGAAGAATATAAGTATGGCATTTTACCCTGGGCAGCCATAAGTCAGTCCGCAATTTAAAACGTAATACGAGCCGCAGGGGCAGCATGGGGAGAAAGCGTTCGATAACGCGGATAAAACTGAAATAGGGCGCATCCAGGATCAGGTAACGGGGCTGGTTATCCGAAGCCAGCTTGGTGGCAAAGCCGCTGCCCATACTACGTCCATACATAATCAGATGATCTTCGGGATAGGTTTCTTTCAATTTGTCATAGACAAATTGCATATCGGAGAGCATCTCCTTTTCACTCCGTTTCCCGGTGCTCTTGCCAAAGCCCCGATAATCCACCAGCAGCACATCATAATTGAACCGGTAAAAATCTTTGGCATAACGGGCCCAGCCTTTTATACTGCGGGTATTGCCATGAAAATAGAGAATGAGCCCCTTGGCATTTTCCCGGAAGAAATGCAATCCATTGATCCTCACCCCCGGCTCCACATCAAAAAAATATTCCCGGAAGGGGGCATCATATTTAAATTCAAAGTCCTGCTTTAACTTCTCCGGTTTGAAAATGAACTTTTCCTGGAAAAAATAGGCCAGCACGGAGAGCAGGGCGATACCAAGGATTATATACCAGATGAACGGTGGCAAGCAGGTGTAGAGTTGATGTTTGGCCCAAGATAAGTAAGATTCCGGTTCCCCGCCTGGCAAACAACAATTTCTCTACGTCCTCAATTGGATTACTTTTGAATAAAATTAACAGGCATTGATCACCATTCTCGTTATAGATGATGAGGAAAAACTACGCCAGCTGCTCAAGCGCATCCTGCACCTGGAAGGCTTTGAAACGAAAGGCGCAGGCAGTCTCAGGGAAGGAAGGAAAATACTGGAAAAGGAGCATATTGATGCCGTTTTATGTGATGTAAAGCTTCCGGACGGGAATGGGGTGGATTTTGTAAAAGAGATTAAAAAAGATTTTCCGGCATTGGAAATTATCCTGCTGACCGCTTATGGCAATATCTCAGACGGGGTTCAGGCTATGCGGAACGGGGCTTTTGACTATATCCGTAAGGGAGACGATAATGATAAGATCATTCCACTCCTGCACCGGGTCATCGATAAAGTACAAATGACCCGTAAGCTGGAAAGGTTACAAAATAGTGTAGTAAAAGCCGGTTCATTTGATCAGATAATCGGTCATTCAGCCATTCTGCTCCAGGCCGTTTCCCTGGCCCGGAAAGTAGCACCATCGGATACCACTTTATTATTGCTGGGGGAAACAGGAACAGGTAAAGAGGTTTTTGCCCAGGCCGTACACTATAACAGTAAAAGAGCCAGTCATCATTTTGTGGCGGTTAATTGCAGTGCTTTCTCCCGCGAATTACTGGAAAGTGAACTTTTTGGACATAAAGCCGGTGCCTTTACCGGTGCGGCCAGGGATAAAAAGGGATTGTTTGAAGAAGCGGACGGAGGAACTATTTTTCTCGATGAAATCGGCGAGATGCAGCCGGAACTGCAGGCAAAATTGCTTCGGGTACTGGAATCCGGCGAGTTTATTAAAGTGGGAGATACCCGGCAGATAAAAGTGAATGTTCGCATTATTGCCGCAACCAACCGTAATCTGCAGCAGGAAATCGAAGCCGGTCATTTCCGGGCGGATCTTTTTTACCGGTTGTCTGTCTTTCAGATTACCCTGCCGGCTCTCCGGGAAAGGAAGGAAGACATACCCGATCTGGCCAGGTATTTTGCCGCCCTATTTGCCGCCAAATCTAATAAAGCGTTACCGGTGCTGGATAAGGTATATCTGGACGCATTGCAACAATACGAATGGCCGGGAAATATCCGCGAACTGAAAAACGCTATTGAACGTAGTGTTATACTGGATAATAATGCTGTGCTCAGCACTACAGACCTTCCATTTACACCCGCCGGATCCATATCCGTTGAAACCGGTTCCGGGTTTGATTTATCGGTCGTTGAAAAACAACATATAATGAAAGTGCTCCGGCATACCGGCGGTAACAAAACGGAAGCCGCCCGGTTATTAGGGATCGGACTTACCACCCTTTACCGGAAAATCGAAGAATACCAACTCCATTAATTTTTTCATTTTGAAAAAGAACCCTTCCATTTTGGAAGGGTTCTTTTTTTTATAGACGCCCGTTTTCCCGCCTTATAAACGGTGTAATCCGGTCCAGGCCTGTATTTCAGGGGATTTGGCCTGGATTGCCAAAAATCCGGCATCCGCTTGGTATACCCTCCTGTATGAAGAAAACAAATAAAGGCATTGGTTACCGGCTGGGACTTCACCTGCTACTCCCGCTTTTATATTTTATTGCCGGACTGGTAGCCCTCATTATTAAATACCTGGACTAAGTATGCTTACTATTATTCTAATCCTGGCCGGACTCATTTGTTTCTGGCTGTTTTTTAAAACGATCGACTGGTTCGAAAAAATCTGACAACCATGATGAATCTTTTATTTATTCTTTCCGTAATCGTATTCGTTTATCTCGTTTACGTATTAATTAAACCCGAAAAATTCTGATTCCATGAATAATGAACTTTCAGGTGTTATCCTGATTTTCCTGCTTACGGTTATACTGGCCTATCCATTGGGAAAATATATCGCCAATGTGTTTTCCGGAAAGAAGACGCTGACCGGTTTTATGAATCCGGTAGAACGGCTGATCTTCCGCGTGAGTGGGATCAATCCAGCTGAGCCAATGAACTGGAAACAGTTTTTGAAAGCCATGCTGACGATCAATCTGCTCTGGTTGGTCTATGCTTTCTTTCTGCTCATTTTCCAGGATAAATTACCGTTGAACCCGGATGGCAATCCCGGACAGACACCGGACCTGGCCTTTAATACGGCCATCAGTTTCCTGGTGAACTGTAATCTGCAACACTATTCCGGGGAATCCGGGCTGACTTATTTCACCCAATTATTTGTGGTCACTTTTCTTCAGTTCGTGAGTGCCGGTACCGGTATCGCCGTCCTGATCGGAATGTTTAACGGATTAAAGGAAAAGACCACCAACAATCTCGGAAATTTCTGGAATTACCTGGTGAAGAGCATTACCCGGATATTGTTACCTCTTTCTGTGATAGTGGCAGTCATACTTGCTTTTAATGGTACCCCGGCCAGTTTTGACGGAAAGGATACCATCACCACGATCCAGGGAGATACTGTTCAGGTATCAAGAGGACCTGCAGCCGGAATGATTGCTATCAAACAATTGGGCACCAATGGTGGGGGATGGTTTGGTGTCAATTCAGCACACCCCTTGGAAAACCCCAGCTATTTTACGAATGCGGTGGAAACGATTTCCATATTACTCATCCCGATCGCCCTTGTTTTTGCGCTGGGATTTTATCTTAACCGCAAGAAACTCGCGAAAGTAATATTCGGGGTGATGACCTTTCTGTTTGTGATTTTCTGTAGCATTAATATTTACTATGAACTGAAAGGCAATCCGGCCATTGATAAACTGGGCGTGGCCCAGGCAACCGGAAGTATGGAAGGAAAGGAAGTCCGTTTTGGCGCGGCGGCCACCGCTTTATGGAGTGTGGCCACCACCTCCACCTCCAATGGTTCGGTGAATGGTATGCACGACAGCCTTACACCCATCTCTGGCGGAGTGGTGATCCTTGATATGATGGTGAATGCCTTATATGGCGGGGTAGGTGTTGGCCTTCTGAACTATTTTATTTTCATCATTATCGCGGTATTTATGTCCGGACTGATGGTGGGAAGAACGCCGGAGTTTATGGGACATAAGGTGGAAGCAAGAGAAGTGAAAATTGCGGCCCTGGTCACCCTGCTTTCTGCATTCCTGATTAAAGGATTCACTGCACTCGCGGCTTATATGGTGGTGCATCATCCGGAAATTGCCTGGCAGGTGAAGCCCGGTGCCTGGCTGAATAATCCATCCTATCACGGGTTCTCGGAAATGTTGTATGAATTCACTTCTGCGAATGCTAATAACGGCAGTGGCTTTGAAGGGTTGGGTGATAATAATCCGTTCTGGAATATCACAACGGGTATTGTACTGTTGCTCGGCCGTTACCTTCCGATCATTGCGCCGATGGCCATTATCGGTTTACTGGCCAATAAAAAATTTATACCGGAATCACCGGGTACCCTGCGTACCGATTCCGGCACATTCGGGATGATGACCCTGGCTGTAATCATTATTATCACCGCCTTGTCCTACCTGCCTGCCCTGGCCCTGGGACCACTGGCAGAATATTTTTCACTCTATTAACTGATCCATCATGGCAACTAAAAAACGTGCGATAAAATTATTTGAACCGGAACTGATCGGTACCGCCGTCCGGCAATCTTTTGTAAAACTGAATCCGGTACGGATGGTGAAAAACCCGGTCATGTTTACTGTTGAGATTGGTACAGCCGTTATGCTGGCGGTTGCCATATTTCAACTGATAACCGGCGATCGTACCCAGGGGGGCCTTTGGTACAATATCACCATATTCGTCATACTCTTGTTAACCGTATTGTTTGGAAATTTTGCAGAAGCCCTGGCGGAAGCCCGTGGAAAAGCACAGGCAGAAAGCCTTCGAAAAACACGCGAAGACACTCCGGCAAAGAAAATCTTCCTGGTAGGTGAAATCGAAGTCAATGAAGTGAAAGTCGTGCCTTCCTCCCAATTAAGAAAAGGGGATTTATTTCTCTGTGAAGTGGGAGATGTCATACCCATGGATGGGGAGATTGTTCATGGACTGGCTACGATAGATGAATCTGCCATAACCGGGGAATCGGCTCCCGTAATCCGGGAAGCGGGAGGAGATAAATCTTCCGTGACCGGAGGTACCAAAGTATTAAGTGACCGTATTAAAGTCCGGGTGACCACAGAACCAGGTGAAAGTTTCCTGGATAAAATGATTGCGCTGGTGGAAGGGGCTTCCCGGCAGAAAACACCCAATGAAATAGCCCTGACCATCCTGCTGGCGGCATTCACCCTCATATTTATTATTGTAACGGTGACTCTTAAACCCTTTGCCGATTACGCAAACACACCCATCAGTATCGCGGCTTTTATTTCATTGTTTGTGTGCCTGATCCCCACCACAATCGGCGGACTTCTATCCGCCATTGGTATTGCCGGAATGGACCGGGCACTCAGGGCCAATGTAATTGCTAAAAGCGGGAAAGCTGTGGAGACAGCCGGGGATGTGGATGTACTCTTATTGGACAAAACCGGTACGATTACAATCGGGAACCGGAAAGCCACGCATTTTTATCCCGTTAACGGAATGGATGAAAAAGAGTTTATGCAACTGACAGTACTGAGTTCACTGGCAGATGATACACCCGAAGGGAAATCAATTGTAGAACTGGCCGCACAGCATGGTATTCATGCAAAAACAGAGACCGGAATGACATTTATCAAGTTTACTGCGGAAACCAGGAGCAGCGGAGTCCGTATACCCGGCGGAATGACAATTCTGAAAGGAGCCTTCGATGCGATCCGGGATAAAGCAGTAAAAGCCGGGAATAATGTACCCGAAGAAACAGCGGAGAAAGTAAGGGTCATCTCCTCCGACGGCGGAACACCATTAGTGGTGGCGGTGGATAATAAAATTAAAGGAGTGATCGAATTACAGGATATTATCAAACCCGGTATTCAGGAACGGTTTGAAAGACTCCGGAAGATGGGAGTGAAAACGGTGATGGTGACCGGGGATAATCCGCTGACCGCAAAATATATTGCGGAAGTGGCCGGGGTGGATGATTTTATCGCAGAAGCGAAACCGGAAGATAAAATGAATTATATCCGTAAAGAACAGCAATCAGGTAAACTGGTGGCGATGATGGGGGATGGGACTAACGATGCACCGGCCCTGGCACAGGCGGATGTGGGTGTATCCATGAACAGCGGTACTCAGGCGGCTAAAGAAGCAGGGAATATGGTGGATCTGGATAATGATCCCACTAAGCTGATTGAAGTAGTGGAGATCGGGAAACAGCTATTGATTACCCGCGGAACACTGACCACCTTCTCGATTGCCAATGATGTGGCCAAGTATTTCGCGATTGTTCCGGCGCTTTTTATTGCATCCATTCCGGCCCTGCAGTCCTTAAATATTATGGGACTGAAAAGCCCGGAATCAGCCATCCTGTCTGCCGTAATATTCAACGCATTAATCATTCCCGTGTTGATTCCACTGGCCTTGAAAGGAGTCGCATACAAACCCATCGGAGCCTCTGCTTTATTAAGGAGAAACCTGATGATTTATGGATTAGGTGGAATATTGGTACCGTTTATCGGGATCAAAGCAATCGATCTCCTGTTAGGACTATTTATGTAATTGTAAAAATTAAAAAAATGAAAAAGAATATACTGGTTTCAGTTAAACTCACCCTTGTACTGATATTGATCTGCGCGGTTGTATATCCAATCCTGATAGCGGGTATCAGTAAAGCGGCACCCGGCGGCGGAAAAGGTGAAACCATAACGGTGAATGGCAAAGTGGTGGGCTATGAAAAAATCGGTCAGCAATTTACTGATGATAAATATTTTTGGGGCCGCCCCTCTGCAGCAGGTTATAATGCTGCCGGTTCCGGTGGCAGCAACAAAGGGCCTTCCAACCCGGATTATTTGCAACTGGTAAATGACAGGATAGATAGTTTTCTGGTGCATAACCCCGGTATCAAAAAAGAAGAAATACCGTCCGAAATGGTAACGGCATCGGGGAGCGGGCTGGATCCGGACATTTCACCCGCCGGAGCTTTTGTACAGGTGAAACGGATTTCCACTATCCGTAAACTGCCAGAAGAAAATGTCAAAGCCCTGGTTACAAAACATATTCAAAAGCCACTGGCCGGTATACTGGGTCCTTCCAGAGTGAATGTGCTGAAATTAAATATTGCCCTGGATAAATTGGAGTAACCATTTTAAATTACAATAGAATGAAGCGGATAACGATTTTAGTTGGTGCAGCTGTTTGGATGAGCAGTCAGTTAATGGCGCAGGACTCCACCGGGTCATTGACCATCAGTGGCTATGTGGAAGCCTATTATCAGTTTGATTTCAATAAACCTTCGGATAATAACCGTCCCGGGTATATCTATAGTCATAGCCGGCACAATGAATTTAACCTGAACCTGGGTTTTATAAAAGCCAATTATACAGCTGATAGAGTAAGAGCCAATCTCGCATTAGCCGCAGGTACTTACATGAATGCAAACTATGCAGCAGAACCAGGTTTATTAAAAAATGTATATGAAGCCAATACAGGAGTGAAGCTGAGTAAGAAAAAGAATTTCTGGCTCGATGCAGGTATTTTCTCCTCCCATATCGGTTTTGAAAGTGCCATCAGTAAGGATTGCTGGACACCTACCCGGAGCCTCCTCGCCGACAACTCTCCTTACTACGAAGCGGGGGCAAAACTAACTTACACTACAACAGATGGTATGTGGTTACTGAGTGGATTGGCCCTGAACGGCTGGCAACGGATCAAAAGAGTAGACGGTAATTCACGCATGAGCTGGGGCACACAAGTACAGTACAAACCTTCCGGAAAACTATTGCTGAATTACAGCAGTTTTATCGGTACGGATAAACCCGATAGCGCCAGATTGAACCGGTTGTTTCATAATTTTTACGGCATTTTTTCTCTTTCTGATCAATGGGGAATCATACTTGGAATGGATGCCGGAACAGAAGAGAAAACACCCTCAGGTAACAAACGCAACACCTGGTATAGCCCGGTAGTGATTTTGCAATATGCTGTTTCGGATAAATGGAAGATGGCTGGCCGGTATGAATATTACAGTGACAAAAACGGGGTGATCATTGCCAGTAACAGTCCCAATGGCTTTCAGACGAACGGTTATTCTATGAATGTCGATCATCTCCCTGCAGGGAATGTTAGTCTGAGACTGGAAGCCAGGTGCCTGGCGGCAAAGGAGGCTCTTTTCAGCAAAGGAGCCGGTTTCACCAGGTCAGTTTTTTTTATTACCTCATCTATTGCAGTTTCTTTCTGATATGCCTGATATAGAAGCAAACATATGGCTTGAAAAATTAAAGAAAGAGCGGAAAGGAAAGCTCAAGATCTACATTGGCATGAGTGCCGGAGTAGGGAAAAGCTATCGGATGCTCCAGGAAGCCCATACCTTACTCCGGAATGGGGTTTATGTAAAAATCGGGTATATCGAAACCCATGGACGAAAAGAAACCGAAGCGCTTGTCGAAGGATTGTCCGAAGTGCCCAGGCGAAAAGTTTTTTATAAAGGCAAGGAACTGGATGAACTGGACGTTCAGGCCATCCTGCTGCTCCACCCGGAAGTGGTGATCGTGGATGAACTTGCGCATACCAATATTCCCGGCAGTAAAAATGAAAAACGCTGGCAGGATGTACTGGATATAATTGAAGCCGGTATAAATGTGATAACAGCCGTTAATATACAGCATATTGAAAGTATCAATGAAGATGTGAAAGCGATTACCGGGGTGGAAGTGAAAGAAAGGGTGCCGGATAAAATATTGCAACTGGCCGATGAGGTGGTGAATATTGATCTTACTGCCGACGAATTGATTACCCGGTTAAAAGAAGGGAAAATTTATGATCACAGTAAAGTGCAGCAGGCACTGGCAAATTTTTTCCAGGCGGAGAAGATTCTGCAATTACGGGAACTGGCACTGAAAGAAGTGGCCGGACAAGTGGAACGGAAAGTAGATCATGAACTGACCAACAAAGAGCGTTCCTGGCGGCATGAGCATTTCATGGCCTGTATATCATCCAATCATGAAATGGCACAGAATATCATCCGGAAAACGGCGCGGCTTGCTTCCTATTATAACAGCAAATGGGTGGTGCTGTATGTTCAAACGGCCAAAGAGTCGGTGGATAATATCCCGCTGGCTGCCCAGCGCCACCTGATCAATAATTTTAAAAATGCCACCGAACTGGGCGCGGAAGTAATCCGGATAAAAGCCGGAAATGTAGCCCAGGGCATTCTTAAAATGGTAGAAGAACGAAATATTACCACCGTGTGTATCGGAAAACCTCATTTAAATTTGTACCAGATTATCCTTCGGACCAATGTTTTTAACCAGTTGCTCAAAACACTTTCCAGTAAGGATGTAGACCTGATAATATTATCCTGATGTCAGTCAAGCTTAAAACGAAAGTAGCACTCGGAGGTATATTCCTTTTTGCCCTCCTGATCCTGGTAGGAGCAGTCAGCTTTTTCTACCTTAACCGGATTACTGATGAAGCCAGGGGGATTATTAAGGACAATTATGAAACCCTGAATTATAGCAGGGATATGTTGAATGAAATGGATGAATTGAACGGGCCGGATAGCTCATCCGCCATCATCCGGTTTGAAAAAAACCTGCAATTGCAGGAAGATAATATTACTGAGCCTGGCGAAAGTGAACGGACGATTTCCTTAAGAAAGAATTTTAATTTACTGAAGAAGGAGCTGTCAAAAGATTCTATACAGTCGCTGATCCGGAAAGACATCAGTAGTATCATGGAGCTGAATTTGCAGGCGCTTAATAATAAAAACCTGGCCGCCCAGGCTTCGGCAGACAATGCAAAGACAATCATTACCGTAATACTTACGATCTGCCTTTTACTTGGGGTGACCTTTATCGTCAATTTTCCTTCCCTGGTCGCTGATCCGGTGGCCCGGTTAACGGAAGGGATAAAGGGAGTCGGCGCCAGGAATTACACTGAACGTATTCACCTGAACCGCAAAGATGAATTCGGTGAACTGGCCAATGCATTTAATACCATGGCGGAAAGACTGGATGAATATGAGCATAGTAACCTGGCTAAAATTCTCTTTGAAAAGCAACGGGCAGAGGCGGTCATCAATTCACTCAAAGACGCCAGTATCGGTATTGATAATAAAGGGATGGTGTTGTTTGCCAATCAGGAGGCGCTTCAGTTACTTAGTTTGTCCAATGCCGATATACTGGGCCGGTCACAGGAGGAAGTGAAAAAGCAGAATGATCTTTTCAGGTTCCTGGTCAATGAACAAAATAATATTCCGTTTAAAATCGTAGTGGAGGGGAAGGAAAATTATTTTACCAAGGAAATCATGGAGCTGACGCACCAGGACCAAAAAACCGGGGTGGTGATCGTGCTGAAAAATATTACCCCCTTTAAAGAGCTGGATGTTGCTAAAACGAATTTTATCGCTACCGTCTCTCATGAACTCAAAACGCCCCTGGCTTCTTCTGATTTCAGCCTGAAACTCCTGGAAGATGAACGCATTGGTAAGTTGACCCATGAACAAAAGGAACTGGTACAAAACCTGAAGGAAGATAATAAGCGACTGTTGCGGATACTGAGTGAATTGCTGGATATGTCACAGGTAGAAAGCGGAAAAATTCAACTGACACTACAGGAAACATCCGCCATTTCGTTGGTTGAAAAAGCAATTAATGCGGTCTCATCCGTTGCCAGGGAGAAAAAAATAGCACTGCGCATGAAGAAGGATGAGGTAGCGGGTGAGGTCTATGCCGATGCTGAAAAATGTGCCTGGGTCCTGAATAATTTCCTGACCAATGCGATCCGGTATTCAACCGAGGGACAAGTGATTGATGTAAGCGTCCGGCCGTCCGGAAAACAACTCGAGTTCAGTGTCCGGGATTTTGGAAAAGGCATTGATCCCCAGTATAAGGAAAAAATATTTGACCGTTATTTCCGGGTCCCAGGTTCAAAAGAAGGAACCGGACTTGGACTCGCCATCTGCAAAGAATTTATCGAGGCACAAGGTGGAAAAATAGGAGTGGAATCCACTCCCGGCGAAGGGAGCTTGTTTTATTTCACCTTGCCACTGAAAGAATAAAAAGTTGTCGGTTGTCAGATGTCGGATGTCAGGAAACAGCCTATTCTGAAAGGTGTTCGTTGTTCGCTGTTAGTTGTTGGGAAACAGCCCCTTCTGAAATCAGTCGGGAGTCCGAAGTTAGTAGTCGGGAGTCAACAGCCCGTACTAAGAATCATTTTTCTTAAATGACAAATGATACTCGGTTTACGAACTGCTCCTCGTACTTCTAACTTCGTACTTCGTACTTATTCTTCGACCCTCTTCAGCTTCAGATTCGTAACCGGCGCCACGATCAGCGGGAATTTTTCCACCGTTACATTGGCAAGGTCAAGACCGAATCCTTTTTCTTCAGAAAGACTATGATCCTTCAGCCAGAAATGGAATTTCATGACTACCCGTTCGAAGAAAGGAAGTTCATTGTCCTGGCTCAGGTATTTTTCCATCACCATGAACTGGAAGTCACCTACAGTGCCACTGTTGGCAAGACTTTCATAGCGGCTGATAATATTCACTTCTTTATTGGCCACCAGGTCTTCCACCACTTTACGGAACATCAGGTTAATCCGGGGCTCCATGCGGAATCCGAGACGGAAGTCTACCCGGATGATATCGTTGGGAATGATATGTTCCACTTTGTATTCGCAGGTATAGGGATCATCCACGGTATCAATATGCACAAACCAGTAAATGTCGGCCCGTTTCGGTTTACGGTTCAGGATCGAATAGATGATCTTGTGCTCGATCTCTTTCGGATTGTTGGCACTGGTCATATACACCAGGTGTGTGGCATACTTAGGCACCGATTTATCATTGCTGAGCTCCTGGATCTTGGGGATATAATGCTCCAGCCGCACAAATTCCACGTACCGGTTTTTGATCTTGCGGGCGCGGTACCAGACATACATGACGAGGAACATCACCAAACCGATGATCAGGGTGATATAACCACCATGGGTGAATTTCACCATGAGGGCGACGAGGTAACCGATTTCGACAATGAGATAGGAGCCGAGGAAGATATAGATCCAGAGTGGTTTGGCCCTTTGTAGCACCAGGTAATTGGCATACAGCATGGTGGTGGCCAGCATTGTAACTATGATTGCCAGACCATAAGCGGCTTCCATATTGGAGGACTTCCGGAAAAACAGCACCACACCGGCGCAGCCCAGAAACATCAGGAAATTGATAGTTGGAATAAATAATTGTCCCTTGGCTTCAGATGGATAACGGATCCGGAGTTTGGGCCATAGGTTGAGCCGCATGGCTTCACTGATCAGCGTAAAGGCCCCTGAAATCATGGCCTGACTGGCAATAATCGCAGCGGCCGTGGCAATGATCACCCCGGGTATGATAAACCAATGAGGCATCATGTTATAAAATGCATTTATACTCAGCGCACTTTTTACTTCCGGGGTAATGGTCAATCCGGCACGGTGTGAAAGCAAATAAGCCCCCTGTCCGAAATAATGGATCAGCAGACAGGCTTTTACATAGATCCAGGACATCCGGATATTGCTCCGCCCGCAATGCCCAAGGTCACTGTACAACGCTTCGGCTCCGGTGGTACAAAGAAATACCGCACCCAGTAGCCAGAAGCCTTCTTTATACGTTTGCAGGAAATGAATCGCGTAATAGGGGCTCAGGGCTTTAAATATGGCTAAATCATCAAATACATGCACCACACCTAGTACCAGTAACATCGTAAACCAGATCATCATGATCGGCCCGAACAATTTACCGATGGATGCAGTACCAAATTGCTGCATAAAAAAGAAAAGGGTCAGGATCGAGAGTACTATGATGACTACTGTATTACTGCCATCCTCAATACCCAGTTGAGGTAATTGTTTTAAGCCTTCGACGGCTGAAGTAATCGAAATCGGTGGGGTGATAATTCCATCTGCCAGCAAAGAGGCTCCCCCGATCATGGCAGGAATGACCAGCCATTTTTTACGCCGGCGAACCAATGCGTACAGGGCAAAAGTTCCTCCTTCTCCCCGGTTGTCGGCCCGGAGTACCAGTACCACATATTTAATAGTCGTTTGAAGTGTCAGGGTCCAGATAATACAGGAAAGGGTACCCAGGATCAGTTCTTCATTGACCAGCCGGTCGCCAATGATCGCGTTAAAAACATACAAGGGGGATGTACCGATGTCGCCGTAAATAATGCCAAGGGCAATCAATAAGCCGGCTGCGGTGACCTTGTTAGCAGGTTGTTTCACTTTTTGGTATTTGTTAATTGTTTTCTGGCGACCCGACTATATTCCCCGTTACCGGAAAGGCGGGTACAGATTTTGCTTCTGTACGGCAGAAAGGCAAAGGTATAGGCAAAAATTATATACAACGAACAACCTGAAGAACTTTCATACGCGTCTTTTGTTTGAAATACAAACGGGGGTTTGGACGGGATTTACCGTTGCCGGATACCCGGAATGTAATTTTGTACCAGATTGCATCATGGAAAGGGCGGGACAGTTTCGGCCCAACCCTTACCTTTAATATGAATTTATGAATATGAAATTCCCCATTCTGCCCATATTGCTGATGTCCATCCTTGCCGGAATGGCCGTACAGCCGGTTGCCGCCCAGAAAATTGTGTATTCTGAAAAGGATAATGACGATACGCGGAACCTGAATTTCGAAATTATCGGAAAAATCAACGGTAATTTCCTGATCTACAAAAACACCAGGGCCCGCAGCTGGATCAGTTTACTGGACAATGATATGCAGCCCGCCGGGGAAAGTAAACTGGATTTTTTGCCCAATGATGACCGGATGATCAATGTCGATTTCTTCCCCTATGCTGACCATGCCTGGATGATCTACCAATATCAGCGCCGGAGCGTGGTTTATTGTATGGCTGCCCGTATTGATGGTATGGGTAAGAAAAACGGTGAACTGATCGAACTGGATACCACCCATCTGGGTTTTGCTGCTGATAACAAGGTTTACTCCGTAATCAGCAGTGAGGATAAGAAGAAGATCGGCGTTTTTAAAATCAACAGCCGGAACCGGCAACTTTACCTGATGACGACCCTGCTCTTCAATGATAAACTGGAACTACTCAAGAAAAGCCGTCTCGAGATTCCCATGGAGGAACGTAATGAGAACCTGAGCGATTTTTGCCTGGATAACGAAGGGGATATTGTCTTTTCCAAATTCCTGCGGCAGGGAAATGATAATATCAGTACAGCTTCCTTTATAATTAAAAAAGCCCAGGAAGACACCCTGATCCAAAAGCACCTGAATATTGAAAAAACCTGGCTTGACGAGATTCATATTAAGGTGGATAATTACAATAAGCGTTATTTTCTGACCTCCTATTATTACAAGGAAAGAAGGGGAAATATTGACGGCTACTATTTTTATATCTGGGATAAAGTAAATGGTCTGCCACTGGTGGAGACAATCAATATTTTTTCCGATGAACTGCGGAATGAGGCCAGAGGGGATGCAAGTGCCCGGACAGCGTTCAATGATTATTTCATCCGGCAGATCATTACCCGCCGTGACGGAGGATTCCTGATCGGCAGTGAAGCCTATTACACTACGTCCCGCTTTAGTAACTGGAACCGCTGGGACTATCTTTATGGCGGAACACCTTATTATTTCCCGGGAGCCAGCAACTATTATTATTCCCCGTTTTATGACCGTTACAGGTGGGGCAGGGGGAATAGTAATCAGGCCGTCAGGCATCATGCGGATAATATCACCGTACTGTCCTTTAACAACCAGGGGCAGTTGGAATGGAGCACTGTGATGGGAAAAACGCAGTTTGATGATGAAAACGGGGATATGATCTCCTATCAGCTCATGAATACCGGCGATCAGATCCATTTCCTTTTTAATCAGATGGAAAGAAGGAATAACCTGCTGAATGATTACGGGGTGACACCTTCCGGGGGAATGACCCGCAATCCTACGCTGAAAAACCTGGATAAGGGCTATGAATTTTTGCCCAAATTCGGGAAACAGGTCAGTGCAAAACAAATGATCATACCTTGTTTGTATCGTAACTATATTTGTTTTGCAAAAATCGATTACAACTAATTCTTAATTCAGCCCAGCAACCTTGGTCGGCCTATTTAAACAGAAAAACCCGGCAAATATCTTTTTGCTCCTGGTTTTCGGGGTACTCATTAAACTCCCCATGTTCTCCCAGCCCCATATCACCGAACGGGGTACGGGGGATGGCATTCTTTTCCGGGCTTTACTGGATTACCTCCATCAGCATAAATCAATGGGTCCGGTCATTTACCCGATCCTTGCCTTTACACTGCTTTATATTCAGGCCATCATTCTCAGTCGTTTTATCGCCCAGCACCGGATGATGAACCGGCCAACCTACCTCCCGGGAATGGCCTACCTGCTGATTACTTCTCTTTTCCAGGAGTGGAATTATTTCACGGCCCCATTGCTGGTCAATACGTTTCTTTTGTTTGTTTTATCTGCCCTTTTCCGGATTTATAACCAGCCGGAAGCCCGGGGTACTATTTTCAATATCGGACTCGCCCTCGGACTGGCCTCTTTTTTCTATTTCCCGGCTATCACGTTTATCGGCTGGATCCTGCTCGCCCTGATGGTGATGCGGCCTTTCCGTCTGAATGAATGGGTACTCTGCCTCTTGGGTGTTACTGCCCCTTTTTACTTTTATGCGGTTTACCTGTTTATTGTCGGGGGACTGAACTGGGATAACCTGCTTCCCCCCCTGACTGTACACCTGCCTTCACTGAAACAATCCGCCTGGATGGCCGGCAGCGTTTTCCTGCTAACCGTACCCTTCCTGATCGGAAGTTACTATGTACAGGATAACCTCCGCAAAATGCTGATCCAGGTCCGTAAAGGATGGAGCCTCGTGTTACTCTATCTGCTGGTAGCCATCCTGGTACCTTTTGTCAATAACAGCGACAGTTTTGCCAACTGGGTCATGGCTGCTGTCCCATTTGCCGCTTTTCATGGCTGTACCTACCTCTATTCCGGTTTCCGCATCGTACCCATCCTCTTTTTCTGGGCAACGGTGGCTTTTATTATTGGGTTTCAATACTGGGGACCGGGGTGGTGAGGGGGAGTTGTAAGTTTTAAGTAATAAGTTTTAAGTGTGAAGTTTTTGTTTGGGGCGAGGGGCAATATCACCTTTAGCTATATGCCAGAAGGGAAGCGAGGATGAGTTGTAAGTGGTAAGTTATAAGTTGAAGTGGGGGCAAATGGTTGTATAACGGGCTGTTTTGTCATCCCGAAGCGAAGCGAGGGATAAGGCAGCCGACCAAGAAAGCAACTTCAATCCCGACCGCAGGGAGGGATCTGGCTGTTGACCTGCCTACCGTGTATTACTTCACAATTTCGGTAACAGATTTGCAA
>CAZLRY010000029.1:13704-17894 GCA_964561675.1 uncultured Chitinophaga sp. | reverse complement strand
AGAAGCCTATTGGAAAATAATCCAGCAAGGAGAAAAAATGATCCCTGTACTTCTGGAGTGCCTTACAGATACCCACCCTACCACTATATACAACAACTGTAAAAAAGGAAAACTGAATGTAGGAGAAGTCAGCTATTTTGCACAGGAAGAATTGGCGGACTTTCCTGCTTTTCTGATTACACAGACTCAATACGATCTTATTGAAAATGATTGCTGGAACTTTTATACCTATTTATTTAACGATAAGAATAAAAATGAGTACCAGCGAAAAGCAAGGAACTTTTATACTAGCAATCGCAAAATCAATTACCAATACAAGAAATTCAGTAAAAAGGAAATGACACCTTGCCGAAAGTTGTATAAAATTGAAGGCCGGCTGGTGTGGAATGGGTAAAAATCCAGTCTTATTATCTACATAATGGAAACCTTATATCCTTTCCGAATTACCCCAATTATTCCGGGGAAAAATAACAGGATTCCGTGTTGATTTTATCAAGGCAGGTACTTTTCCAGCCTTTAGTTTTGATTTTCAAGTTAATAGATTGGAGGTTACCAATATAATAGAGCTGGAAAATTAAAGCCGTAAAAGACTAAAATCATTGTTGCACTAAAGTGCAACTTTTACTATCTTTGTTATGACCAATACCCAAAAATTCAGGACTATTGTTTTCTTTAAAGATTATTTTGAATTATTCTATGAACAACAACGTGAAAAAGTAAAAGCTAAAATCGTCTGGACCCTTAAGCTGATTGAAACATTACCAGTCATCCCGGAAACCTATTTAAAACATATTGAAAACAGTAAAGGACTGTATGAGGTGCGGGTACAATTGGGATCTGATATTTTCAGGATTTTTTGCTTTTTTGATGAGGGACAATTAATTATTCTTATAAATGGATTTAATAAGAAAACCAAAAAAACTCCATCATCAGAAATACAAAAAGCTTTAAGCATTAAACAGGAATATGAAAACGAAAAAAAATAATCTCATAACCTTAGACCAGCTGATAGAAAAAAACTATGGAAAAAAAGGTACCCCCAAACGGGATAAATTTGAAGCTGGTTATGAAAATTTCAAAATTGGCGCACTGCTGCAAATGGCACGCGTTGAAAAAGGTATGACCCAACAGGAACTGGCTGAAAAAACAGGCACTACCAAATCCTATATCTCAAGAATTGAAAATAATATCAAAGAAGTACGGCTTTCCACCCTGCATAAAATTGTAGAACAAGGATTGAAGGGTAAGGTGAGACTGAGCATCGAACTATAGCAAGGAATACAAGCCCTTTAAGGAGTAAGTAAAACGAACGCCATTTTACACCCGAATGAGTTATTTTTATCCATCAACAAAATCCTGTCGGAGTAATTCATGATCAACTGGGGTATCATTGGCTGTGGGGATGTAACCGAAGTAAAAAGCGGGCCGGCATTTAATAAAGTGCCGGGCTCCAGACTCATTGCCGTGATGCGCCGGGATGCCGCCAAAGCTGCTGACTATGCGAAGCGGCACCAGGTGGACCGGTGGTATGCAGATGCGGATGCATTGATACAGGATCCCGGGGTGAATGCCATCTATATTGCCACACCACCCGATACGCATGAAAAATATACATTGGCCGCCATTAAAGCAGGCAAGCCTGTATACGTGGAAAAGCCCATGGCCCTGAATTATGCTGCGGCCAAAAACATGGCAGCTATGGCTGCAGCGGCCGGTATAAAATTAACGGTGGCCCATTACCGCCGGCAATGGCCCCTGTTCTTAAAACTAAAGAGCCTGCTTGCACAAAAAGTGATCGGTGAAATCCGGTTCGTCCGTTTACAGTTTACCAGGCAGGCGCCTGCCGCCGCTGAACTGACTGATACAAAAAATGCCTGGCGGGTCAATCCGGCTATCTCTGGTGGCGGTCTCTTTCATGACCTTGCACCCCATCAACTCGATATCCTGTATTATTTATTGGGTGATGCGGAAAAAATAGCCGGCATGGCCGGCAACCAGGGCGGCCACTATGCAGCCGATGATATTGTCACTGGTATGATCCGTTTTGAAAATGGAGTTCTGTTCAACGGCACCTGGTGTTTTACAGCAGCTGAAACCAGTGACGATTGCGAGATTATCGGCAGTACCGGTTCCATCCGTTTCAGTTTTTTCAGCAAGCAGGAGATAAGGCTGACCCTTGACGGTCAAACCACTACATTTAACTTTGACCCATTAGCACATGTACAACAACCCATGATCGCCGAAGTCGTCAACTATTTTTCCGGCAACGCCTCAAACCCCTGCTCAGGGGAAGAGGGAGCGCTGATCATGAGCTGGATGGAACAGATGACCGGTAAATGAGGATCCCATCACCTGAATAAGTCGCTGCTTGCTATCTTTACACGATCATTTTAAATTTCCTCATCCGAAAACGCCTGTATATGTCCGCTGAAAGCAATGAAAAGGAAGTCCTCCTCAAAATCGAACTCGATACATTCTCCAATGCCATTGCGATGGACATGGGGCTACGGATCGTAGAACTGGCCAGGAGCCATGAACAGGCCGTTGCCGTAGAAATCAGCCGGCTGAATCAATCCGTTTTTCTCTATGTGGAAGATGGGTTACCCGCTGATAAGCACAACTGGCTGCGCCGGAAAGCGAATGTGGCAAAATATTTTGAAGAAAGTTCGCTGGCCGTAAGGCATACATTGGAAAAAAGACAGATGAGCCTGGAGAAGCCATTTGGATTGGATGAGAAAGATTATATCGCCAAAGGCGGATCGATCCCCGTCTTTGTCAAAAACGCCGGACTGATCGCCACGATCACGGTATCGGGGCTGAGGGATTTTGAAGATCATGACATCATTATAGAAGCTTTAAAAGGAAAGTACCTTTGAATGCCACTATAGGGTTTTTGCCTTCGGCAAAAAGAGTTGGCCACTAATTGGCACGAAAGAACACGAAAGAATACAGAAAGGCAGGCCACGGATCGCACAGACCTGCCTTTGCCGGCAGGCAGGTCAACACGGATTTTTTTTGCCTGCGGCAAAAAGGGGTGGCACGCCTACCCGCATTTTTCCGGGGAAATCACACGACTACGCACGAAAAATACAAAGGCACTCTAAAACTGCCTGTACGACAGGGAGGTCGCCCAAAGGGGACTTCGAAGATTTAAAACAAATAATCATTTCTTTCTTTTAGTCTTGCGTAATAATTCCCGCTAAGATTTATAAGACACTCCGTTTAAGGAAAAGTCTTTATTGGCTTTGCGGGATACAAATACGCAAAGCGATGATAAAAAGTATTTGCAATCTATCGGAGTCTAAAGTCCCCCTTGGGGGGATATATGGGGCCGTCCGTGAATTTCTGTGTCATCCGTCGCTTGCATTTTTTGTATTCTTTCGTGCTCTTTTGTGTGCTTTCGTGGCCAAAAAAATAACCGCGTAGCGGTTTCCTTTTCCCAGGCAATAATACGCTACCAGCTTTAGGGCGCCCATTGGCACATTGGCTAATTGGCACATTGACTCATTGACTAATTCCTGCCTTCAGCGACTAAGAGCCCCTTTCTCCGTACCTTTACCCCTTCAAATGACAACCCGCATGATTCCTCAAAAACGCCACACTTCCCTGCAGCCTCTTTCCCGCGAACACCACCAGGCACTCTTGCTTTGCTGGAAATTCAGGCAGGGATTTGCCAAAGGCGTAGAACCGGAGCGGATGAAAAAATACGCGGACTGGTTCTGGACAACCTATCTGGCCCCGCATTTTGTTGCCGAGGAAAAAACGTTCTTCCCCATCCTGGCTACAGACCACCCGGGAATACTCAAAGCGCTGAAACAACATAAAGATATTAAGGCCATGTTCCACAGCAAAGACAGCGACATCGCCTATACCCTTCGACAGATCGCTTTTGAACTGGAACAGCATATCCGCTTTGAAGAACGGGAACTGTTCAACGATATCCAGGAAGCGGCCAGCCCGGCGCAACTGGAAGAACTGGCGAAATTGCATACCGAAGAAAAATTTCAAGAGAATATTGAAGATATGTTCTGGGTTGAAGAGGCAGAGGAAAAAAAGGAATTGAAATCAGCAGCAAAGAAAGAATTAGAAAACAGGACGTTTAAATCAGGAAATACAACGGCAAATACCGGGAAAAGAGAACGAAAAGCGGTGAGACCGGAGAACAGGGGAAATAGTCGTTAGTCGTTAGT
>CAZLRY010000029.1:7375-13604 GCA_964561675.1 uncultured Chitinophaga sp. | reverse complement strand
TAGTCGTTAGTCGTTAGTGAACAGCCCTTTCTAAGGATGAATAGCTAATATTGAAACATAACAGGTTGTGAAATGAGATTCGGGTAACTATTTGGTAACTATCAAACCAACTGCATATGTTCCCTTACTTTGTATTCTTGCTGGTTTTACAATACCCTGACATTTCAACCCAGGTAAATGACAAAAATCAATTTCAGCTCACGTTCACATAAATAACTTTGCCAGAAGGATAAAGTCCGAAGCACGGACTACTAACTTCTAACTACTAACTATGAATCTCTCCCCTATCCCCCTGGAGCCCGACAGCAGCAACCCATTATACCAGAGCGAGAACTGCCAGGCGCTGATCAGCATCTATGATGACTATTATCCTAAAAACGGATATGAGCCGCCCTGGACGGGTTACTTTATAATAAAAGATGAAGCGGTAGTGGGTTCCTGTGGTTTTACCAAGGCACCAGTAGACGGCGTGGTGGAGATCGCTTACTGGACATTTCCTGAATATGAAGGACAGGGCATTGCCAGTTTTGCCTGTGGCGAGCTGATCCGTATGGCCACTGAAGCCGATCCAACCGTAAAGGTGACTGCCAAGACTGCACCAGACGAAAATCCGTCTGTTACAATCCTGAAGAAACATCATTTTCAGAAAACCGGCATAGTGCAAGATGAAGAGATCGGGGAAGCGTGGTTATGGGAGAGAGGGAGTCGTTAGTAAAGACAAAGTACAAGATACGAGGTGCGAGCGGCGAGCTACGAGTGACGAGCTACGAGATAAAATTCGTAAAACGAGATGCTGTTCGTTACTTAAGATTCAAAGTTCTAAGAAGGCCCTAACAGCTAACACCGGTCAGCTAACATCTTTCTCTTAGTAGGGGCTGTTTCCTGACATCCGACACCTGACATCTGACAACTTTTCCCTTATGTTTTCAAAAAGAACCCAGCTCACCTTATTCGTTCCGGAAGCATCCGCCATCGAAGCTATCCGACGGCAATATAATCCCGTTCAGCACTCCCTGATCGCGGCACATGTAACGCTTTGCCGGGAAGATGAACTGTTGGATATTGAAAAAGTATGGCAGAACCTGGAGCAATTGGATTTCCCGGCTATTACGATCCGGTTCGGGAAGCCAGAACGGTTTGATGAAGGTAAAGGAGTACTTCTACCTGCCCTGGAAGAGAATACTTCCTTTCAGGAGCTGCGAAAAGCGATACTGAAGGGAGTCATTGAACAACCCCGAAATCATCAACCGCATATTACATTGATGCATCCGCGGAACTCGATGTGCACCGATGAACTTTTTCTAAAAATCAGCATGCATGAACTGCCTGCCACCATACAATTCAACAGCATCAGCCTGATTGAACAGGTGGATGGTGGAATATGGAAATTAATTTATTCCCGTTTACTGTGTAGCTGAGTTTTGTTATCAAACCCTGATTTTCGGTTTTCAAAAAAGTATGAACCAAAAAACACCAATACCCAACTACCGCACCTTAGCAGGTCCTGGAAATTAAATACTGGTGCTTTTTTGATTCTTGATCCTTGATGCTTCTTTGGCTTCTTGGTATCTTGGCTTCTTGATGCTTCTTTGGCCTCTTGGTATCTTGGCTTCTTGATACTTCTTTGGCTTCTTGGCTTCTTGATGCTTTTCCCTCAGAATCTCGTCTTAAACTTCTTAATATCCCATTCATTACTTTTTTCACTCATGGTGGCACAGAGAATGGTTTCGCCGTCGGTCCGTACATTTACCAACCCATAAATAATACCTCCCACGATCTTTTTATCCCAGAAGGATTTGGTGCGCCTGGCCGGGTTCAGGTCACCGGCATTGGTTTCCAGGTACGTAACTGAAAGTTCGGTGTCCGGGAACAGCGATTCACCATTATCCTTCCGTTTAAGTTCCTGGGGTGATCCCAGTTTATAGCTTCTTGAAATTTCGGTGGAGTAGATCAGCGGAGTAACCACTTTATCCTGATGAATCTGTTTATGTCCGGTCAGGGCACTGGCGGCCACAATCGATGGACGTGGATGACAGTGACCTTCTGCATCGCCGGACGAAATCACCGTAGCACCAGGTCCAAGATGTGAGAGAAACTCAAAGGAACAATCGTCGCTGCCGTGGTGACAGGACTTCGCTACATCGCAGGCCAGGACCTTGGTATTATCGGCCGCTTCATAAAACTCCATGATCCGTTGCTGACTGGCCGCATTCAGGTCTCCGGTCAGCATTATTTTAACCGCTTTGTAATCGACCCTGAGTGTTACACTATGGCCATTTGTATTGAAGGAATGACTGCCCAGGTTATTATAAGCCGGTTTGCCATTGTAATCCACTTCTATTGGAGAAAGGACTTTGATGGAGAAACCCGGTTTCTCAAATTCTTTCAGGTGACCTGATTTCTGCGATAAGCGTTCACAGGGTATGTCCTTATCCACCAGGCATTGCATGAAAGATGCCCACTCTCCCTGCAGCAGGTAACCATCCCTTTCATTTTTCAGGAGGGATTTTATATCCGCGAGGTCTTCCACCAGCAGGGTCAGCTTTTTATCTTTTACCGGACCCAGGTTTCGTGAACTCCCTTTTTTCATCCAGGCCACACCGGCATGATAGAACTTTTTCACATTCACTTTATCGGTTGGTATATCCATTTCTTTTTCTTCTGCAGGATTGATCAGGTCCCACAAACCACCATAGTGATCTGCGTCATTATGGGAGGCGATCATGGCATCCAGTTCAATGGATTTCATACCATAATCTTTGGCAAATTTCCAGTCAATAAAATCAGCTGCATTCTTTCCGCTCTGCTGGGCCCTGCGTTTATACCCGCCATCGATCATGATATGTTTTTCATCCGGCGTTTTGATCAGTACGCCATCCCCCTGCCCCACGTCGATGAAATAGAGTTCAAGCAGTTTCTCCGTTCCAAGAAATTCCTTCTCTACATAACCCTCCCGACCCCGGGCTTTTACTTTCAGACAGCCATTCGTGGCCCTCGCAGTACTTTCATAAGTGACCCGGTCTCCCCAGAGCAGGTGAGCGATTGTTTTTTTCTTGTCTGCTGCCACATACAATTTCACGGTGTCAGCATTGATGTAACGTTTTACTTTTGCCATAAAGGATGGTTTATTGGTTAATGGTTCTGATTAATAAATACGCTGATCAACGGCAGAAATATTGATCCGGCATTCCGGTGTAATGCCACTGCTAAATCAATATCCGGAAAGTTGCAACTAAACAGGCCTAAGTGAAGAATATTAAATTAATAAATAAAATCCATTCCCCCACTGCTTGCAGTTAAAGCTAACAGTTAAATAATATCAGAAAAGGGTTTTTAAACGGTTTTTCAGGTTTTCATACCCAAAATGCAGCAAGCTACTGTCAACCAACCCAATATCCCTTAGCAGGCGTTGGAATTTTAATATTGGTGCTTTTTGAAATTTGCAATTTGATCTTGCTTGCCCACCGTAGCTTTAGCGAAGGTGGGGTTTCTTGGTTCTTGTTTTGGCGTCTTGTTTCTTGATTATTCTTTGGATTCTTGGTTTCTTGGTTCTTGATTATTCTTTGGCGTCTTGGCATCTTGGTTCTTGGTTCTTTTTTCTAAAATATCCCATTTTCAGGGGATGCGATTCCCCTGAAAAAAAACGGACTTTAGTCCCCAAATACCGGCCTCCCGGCAAACTCCCTTTTTATGAAAAAAAGCCTGCTCTCCCTGCTGTTTCTTTTTACTGCCTGGACCCTGCTCTATGCCCAATCCCCTTCCGGTAAATACATCCTGGTGAAAGACAGTGATGGCAAAACACCCAGGGGCGGAGCGGAAATCTCCATGACTTTTACCACAGGAAAATTCAGCCTTAAGGCGGCCATGCCGGGACAAACTGTTACGGATAATGGCACCTGGAAAATCACGGGCAGCAATATCACTATTGCTTTTAAAGAAATGGAACAAGGTACAAAGACAGGCGCCTGGTCACTCACTAACGGCACGCTGACCCTTCCCTTTATGATGCTGAGTAATGGGAAAGGCAGTTCTACCTGGCAGCAGGCGGGTACCGCATTCACGCCCACCGGTACGGTGAATGAAGTGATCATCCGGAACCGGGATGGCGTACAAAAAATCATGAAGCATAAAGCCAAGGTGGATAGCTGGGCGATGGCTGATGCTAAAAAATACAAAGGCGGGCTGGCCGAAGCCTACTATGTAATGGGCAATCTATTCTACTTTAAAAAACTTAGACCTGAAGCAGTTTATGCGTTTGCCAAAGCGGCCGAGCTCAAACCAACCAATGCGCTGTACCTGAATAATCTTTCAAGCCTTATTATGGATTATAATAAGTACAGTGATGCCGTGATCCTGCTTAAAGAAGTGACCCGTAATTTCCCCAACCTCTCTTCTTCATGGGGTAACCTGGCCCTGGCACAACTCAAAATGGGAAATTATCCCGCCGCAGATTCGGCGATCCGCATTGCCCGCAGACTGGATCCGGAAAACGGGCTGTTCTGCTATACAGGCGGCAAGATCAAAGAAGGCAAGGGAGATAAGACCGGAGCGGCAAAGGATTTTGGTGAGGCCTGGGATAAGGGCTATGCCGGTGAAGGACGGGAAGGTGCAAAGAACGCCTCTTTGGCAAAAAAACCAGCTCCGCCAAAGAAGCCATCCAAAACAAAAGGAGAAGAAAAAAGAGATAAACTGGCTCAATGGGAAGGTCATTACGAAGCCGATGCCGTGAGTGCCCGTTCCGGTGAAACCGCCAAAGAAGCAAACACCACATTTGGGAAAGACCTGGCGCAAACCACGATCAACCTGCAAACCCTTGCCTGTGCCAAAGAGTTTTCGATGGACATCAGCAAATCCGGCAACATTACGGGTAGTGGTAAAGTGATGTATGTATACCAGGGATCAGCAGGTGGTCCGGTGACCGGGATGTCTCCGGCACCGCTTACCGCCCTGTACGGAGGATTTGGCACCAATCTTAAGGATGGGTTCCAGCTCCGTGACTGGAGTTTTACAGGTACCGTGGACGAAGAGGGCAATGTGGAAATTTCGGGTATGCCTTCGGGTGACCTGGACCTGTACAATGTAGGCGAATGGCAAAAGAAAAAAACCTGGTCCCCCTTTCCGCCCGATGCCGCAGGGGCTGCCATGAAAGGGCCCTTCCACATGAAAATTGTGAATGATGAAAAAATGGGACCCGTGATCAAAGTGGATCAATGGCTGGAACTGGGAGATAAACTGATCCGGCGGATCCATTACCGCGCTTATATCTATAGAAGTGATACTGATGTTTCCCCTGATTGTAAAACCCTTGGCGCCGACCCGGTAGCAAAATGCCCGGCTACTGAGTTCATTAAAACAAAAGTATCCTTCAATCCACGGGAAAATATCAGTATTGAGCAGTCGACCACCTATGCGCCGGGACAAGAGGCCCAACAGGAAATGGCGGTGAATATTGTTGCAGAACATGATTTCGGTCCGCTTACCGGCGAAGCCGAATTTCACCAGGATGGCAGTTATGAATTTTCTATTGGCGTTGGTGTGGATACCGAATCCTTCACCCATGGCGGCCCATTCAAGTTGAGTGAAAAACTCGCACTGGTTTACGACAGTAAATGCGGCTGGGGCGTAAAAGCCAGTGCCGGGGCTGAGATGGAAGGACTGGATACAAAAGCGGGCGTTTCGGTTGAAGGGGTGATATTCTTCAACAAAGGGTTGTAGAGCGTTGTTGACAGGTTAACAGGTTTACAAGTTGACAAGGAGCTGCTATTAGAAGATACCTTGTCAACCCGTCAACTTATCAACTTATCAACCTATCAACTTGCCTTCACCCTGATATTCTTGTAAAACACTTTACTTTTCGGATCATGGCCTTGCAGGGCAAAAGTGCCTGAAGAAAGGAGTCTTTCCTTCATACCCTCCGGACGTTCAACATTATCCGGTTCGGTATAGTCAACTACCTGTTTATTATTTATTGAAGTGGTGACGTGCTTTCCTTGTACCACAATATGGATCGTGAACCACTCATCGTCCTTCACGTAGGTTTCTTTCACATCCTGGATGGCATAGAGACTGGCCGTGCGGCGCCAGTCGGATTGTGAGTTATTGACCTGTACTTCATATCCTTTCTTTGGCCAGCCACTTTCCTGGTACTGTGTATGAAAATAAATCCCGGAATTGGAACCAGGCCGGGTCATTACATCCACTTTCAATTCAAAATTTTTGAAATTATGCT
>CAZLRY010000029.1:3177-7275 GCA_964561675.1 uncultured Chitinophaga sp. | reverse complement strand
TACCCATTATCCTTCCACCTCCACAAATGCACGCAGGCATAAGTACGGTAAGGACTCCATTTCGCAGAAACTTTCAGCATTTTTTCCCGTAGTTGCTTCTTATCGCTTTTATCCAGTTTGTACAACTTAATCATGGCATTTTGTATTCCCAGGTCATCTACGGCAAATACATCTTCCCGGCCAAGGGCGAACATGAGCAGCATCTCCACGGTCCAGCGGCCTACCCCTTTTATTTCAGTGAGATAAGCGATCACTTCCTCATTGTCCATTTTCCGTAACTTCTTCGGATCCATTCCTTTCTCTATCTCAAACTGGGCGACATTTTTAACATAGCTCACTTTGGCATTACTGAGCCCAATGCCACGCAGCTGTTCAAAGGGCGTATCCAGAATCTGCTGAGGCAGGGGCTCCTTCCCTCCATATAAAGCAATAAACCGTTTATAGATCACATCTGCCACTTTGGTACTCAGTTGCTGGCTCATGATGGAGGCACAGAGATAAGTACAGATATTTTTCCTTTTTTTAAGCTGGTGAGGCTCCGCCGCTTCCACCAGTTTCTTCAGTTTTTTATCCTTTGATAAATGAGCGATATACTCCATGGATTTTATTTCAATGCGTTCACAATAGTTTCGAATATACGGCGGCGCAGCGGATTGAGGTTATAGTATTCGTTGGACGGCAAGAGGCCCCGTTGCTGCCGGTTGATCAGCAGGATCACGCTCAGTTCCATGGATGGCACTACGGCGATACTGGTGCCGGTAAAACCAGTATGACCGAAACTGCTTTCCGGAGCATTTTTCATAAAGGAATTCACCGGATCCATCATCCAGCCCAGTCCGTTATTGAACTGATCTTTTGTGAGAAACAAGTCCCTTGTTTTTTTACTGATCAGTCCGCCAGGTTCTTTATTGAGCAGCATATTCACCAGCAATTGCAAGTCTCCGGCGGTAGAAAATAAACCAGCGGCGCCATTCACGCCCTCACAGGCATACCAGCAATTACCATCATTCACTTCGCCTCGTAATAAGTAATTTCGCCAGCCATTCCACTGGTCGGGATTTATTTCTTTAAACACAAACCCCAGGCTGCTGTCGTGTACCATCCGGTATTCGTAAGGGTTACCGAACGAGGTAGGAACAACGACTCCTTTATAATTATTTTTTACCGGTGTATAAAGGGTCTGCGTCATCCCCAGTGGCCGGAAAATATTTTCCAGCTCAAACGTATCCAGCGACATCCCGGATACTGTTTCAATGATTTGTCCAAGTATGGCAAAGCCCAGGTCACTATAATGCCGCTCCTTCCCCACCGGATATTTCAACGGCAGTGATCCGATCAGCCCATAAGTAGCCAACTTCGTATTGGCCCGGTAATACAAGGGATACCATTCTAATAAACCGGACGTATGGGTGAGCAGCTGGCGGATCGTGATCTCTTTTTTATCCGCACTATTGAATGCGGGGATAAACTTCCCTACCCGGTCATCCGGATGCAGTTTACCCTGATCCGTCAACAGCATGATAGCCGTAGTGGTACCCGTGACCTTGGTCAGTGAAGCAATATCATATAAATGCGCAGGACGCAGTCTTTCTGGTTTCTTTAGTTTCTGTCCTTCGGGATCAAACCGCCTGGCATAACCCGCCGCCTGCTGATAAATGATCTTCCTTTTGTACTGTACCTGCAACACAGCACCGGGGATCAATCCGGAGTCTACATAACTGGCCAGTATATGCGATAATTCCTTCCGGAGCGGAGCATGCTCCTGCCCTTTTACCCATAGGGGGAAGGTAAGGGTAAACAGTATGTAGCGTATTATCTTCATCTTTCGTATAGCTTGTATTGAAGCCTGCCTGCCGATAGGTAGGTTGAAAAGTTAACAGGTTAACATGTTGACAAGGAAACCTTCTTAGAAGACCCCCTTGTCAACCTGTCAACTTTTCAACCTTTCAACCTTTCAACATGTCAACCTCTCAACCTTTTACCAACGGTCCCCTCGTCTTCCTCAGCAGCAACTCCGTATACCCCTCCTTCACAAAATCCGGTATTGACCCAACCTGTTTGAATCCAAAGTTGGTGTAAAGCTTCAATGCCCCCTTATTAAACTCCGATACACAAATAAAGAGATTCGGTGAATAGGCCGAAACACGTTCTTCGCAATAATGCAATAACCGGGTACCCACACCGCTGCCTCTGAATATTGGTGCGGCACAAAGTGTCTGGATATAGCCGCGGAAAGAGCCGGCAGTTTGTAAGATCGTAAAACCGGCAATCATTTCATCGTTCCATGCTACATGTACTTCCTTGCCCAACCCTTCAAAACCGAGGCGGCAGCGGGCTTTATCCATCCCCAATGTAATCCACGGGTCTGTAGCCGCCATCAGGTCCGCACACATATCAAAGACCAGCGGGTCATGACACTCACGGATTACTATATTCCTTGTATTGATCATTCATTTTTCTTTTAAGCAGATACAAAAATACGATGGTCAGTCCTGCATTCAGCCCGATATTCATAAAACCAAGGTCAAACTGGTAATAACGAGTAAATAATTCATTCAATGCGTAAGTTAATAAGGCAGCGCCTATACAAGCCAATGGCACCCATTTCTCCTTTAACTTATATGAAGTAAAGAAACCGGTGAGGTACAAACCCAGGAGCGGACCATAGGTATATCCGGCAATTTTAAAAATGGTATTGATGATGGCCCCCTGGCTGTTCCAGAATGCCAGCACTATGATGAACATAACGAGATTAACACCCAGCAGTACCCGGTTCTTGATCTGTTTTCTTTCTGCAGGTGATTTTTTATCAAAATCCATAAAATCATAACTGAAGGACGTTGTGAGCGCCGTAATACAGGAATCAATACTGGCAAAAGTGGAAGCGATCACCGCGATAAAAAAAGCAATGGCCCCGGTCTTCCCGAAATAATGAAGGGTCAGGTCGGGATAAATGCCATCGGTATTCAGGATCTGTCCATTTTCCTTCAGCAGGGGTATCCCCTTTTGTTCTGTATATAGATACATCAATACGCCTAATCCGAGAAACAGGGTCTGTGCCGCAGCAATAAAAAAACTGAAACTGAGTACATTTTTCCGGGCACCTGCCGCATCTTTAATCGTCAGGGTCTTCTGCATCATACTCTGGTCCAGTCCTACCAGTGCCACCGTAATCAGTAAACCGGAAATAAATTGTTTGAAGAAATTGGAACCCGATTGCGGATCCCAGTCGAAAATTGTTGAATAGGGATGACTGGCAATGGAGCTGAACATGTCTCCTATGCTCAGGTTTAGCGCATTTTTGATACTGATGATGGATACCAGGATCACGGTGATCAGGAATAAAGATTGCAGGGCATCGGTCCAGACAATGGTTTTCACCCCGGATTTATTGGTATATAGCCAGATTAATAAAAGTACCACGGCAATAGTCACGACGTAGGGAATGCCCAGTTCATCAAAGAACGCATATTGCAGGATCTTGACTGATAATAACAGACGCAGGGCTGCGCCGAATGATTGGGAAACGATAAAGAACAAGGCGCCGGTTTTGTAACTCACCGGACCAAAACGGCTTTCCAGGTATTGGTAAAGGGATACCACCCGTAGTTTATAAAATATCGGCAGCAGTACAAAAGCAATAAAGAGATAACCGGCAATGCTCCCCAGAATAAACTGGAAATAATAAAGATGATTATTGCCCACATTCCCGGGTATCGACACCAGTGATACGGCCGAAATACCCGAACCGATCATCCCGAATGCTACCAGGAACCAGGGCGATTGACGATCCCCATCAAAAAAAGTATTATCACGGCTTTGCCGGGAGGTAAAACGGGAAATGACTAATAAAAGTGAAAAGTAGATAACGATAATAAGCAACAGCAGACTGGTGGACATGAGCAGGGGGCTTTGGTGGCCCTGCTAAATATACTCATTTTGGGAAAACCCCGGGGAAGTCAAAACTCAAAAGTAAAAAGTAAAAAATCCTAAGATCGGTAAAGCAGTATAGCCTCAATATCTGTTAGAAAATTTATAGGAGGGGCTGTTGACTCCCGACTCCTGACTGCCGACTGCTGACTGGCAGCTGGCTGTTGA
>CAZLRY010000029.1:0-3077 GCA_964561675.1 uncultured Chitinophaga sp. | reverse complement strand
GGCTGTTGACTCCCGACTCCTGACTGCCGACTGCTGACTGGCAGCTGGCTGTTGACTCCCGACTCCTGACTGCCGACTGCTGACTGGCAGCTGGCTGTTGACTCCCGACTCCCGACTACTAACTACTAACTAGTACTCCGCCCATTGCCTGAACTCCGCCACCCTGTCCCGGCTGATGACCATTTCCTCTTGCTGAGGGGCACCTAATACTGAAAGTTTTAACCGGCTGTTGAAGTAGGGCTTTACCTGCTGGATGGCCTGAATGCTGACGATGAATTTCCGGTTGAGACGAAAGAACTGACGGGGATCGAGTTGATCTTCCAGTTTTTCCATGGTATGTTCCACAATATACCGGGTGCCGGATTTATCTATGAGGTAAACAATCTTGTTTTCTGCCTGGAAGAATGCGATCTCATTGGTATCTATAAAGAAAAGCCGCTGTCCGATTTTACCGAGGAACCGTTTTTTATACCGTTGTTCCTGGATCGAGGGTAACTGTGAACGAAGTTGAGCGGCATTGAAAGACAGAGAAAGCGATTTGAATTTATTGAGGGCTGCAGCTAATGCATCCTGTGTCACGGGTTTCAGGATATAATCGATGCTGAGCATCTTAAATGCTTCCAGCGCATAAATATCGTAAGCGGTGGTAAATACCACCGGACCACTATAGTTTACCTGTTTGAAAATTTCGAAACTATGTCCATCGGACAGGTGAATATCAAGCAGCAGGAGATCCGGATGGCTATGCGTTTTGAGGTATTGCACGGTATCTTCAATACTCTCCAGGCAGGCAATGACCTCAATGGCAGGATCATATTTCCTGAGCATGGTCTTCAGCCTTTCCGTGGCCAGTTGTTCATCCTCTACGATGATCAGCTTCATTGTTTCAGTTTAATTGCAGGAGGGGGATGGCAACTTCAAACGCCTTTTCCGATTGCTTAATCACAACATCCCTGCCGCAAATTAGTTCATATCGCTTCCGGATATTTTGCAGGCCAATCCGGGTAGAGGATTCAACAGCCAATCGTGGCTGAACGTTATTTTTGATTACGAGTGTCTGATTTCCATTGGTATGAATATCAATATGCAATGGCTTATTCCGGCTGACCACATTGTGTTTTATTGCGTTTTCTATCAGCATTTGCAACGCAGCCGGAACCACATGCCAGCTCTTGTAGTGCTCCGGAATATTCACGGTTACCGATAAACCCTGATCAAAACGGGTCTGGAGAAGGAAAATATACGGTTGTATAAAATCAAGTTCGGAGCGAAGCTCCACCAGTTCCTTCTCCTGGTTACTGAGTATATAACGATATACTTTGGAAAACTCCTCAATAAACCGGTTGGCTTCCGGATTGTCTTTGATCACCATGCCGGACAACACATTCAGGTTATTGAAGAGAAAATGCGGATTGATCTGACTTTTCACCAGTTGGATCTGCGCCTGGGCACTGATTTGCCGGAGTTCTTCTGTTTCTTTCCATTGCCGCCTGTATTCCCGGAAAAAGAAATGAATGGCATTGAGCAGGTGAAGAAAAAGATTGATCAGGCTGCCGTAGATAATGTTCAGTTTATACGGATTGAGATTTTCCTGCCAGCTGTAATCATGTATCACTGTACCGAAAAAGAATACCGTACCAATCGCTGCAAGCAGGGCTACACCATTTCCGGCAATGAAAAAAAAGGCCAGGAAACGGACCTTGGTCTTAGGAGTCAGGAATTTTTTCTTAAACCAGGGCTTGATCAGCCGGTTTCCCTCCCAGGTTACCAGGGTAACGGAGAGAATGGTCAGGGCCGCATAGTACCACTCGATTTCAATCCGGAAATAATGATACACATCGCAGACAACTGTATTAAAAAAAGTATACAGTGCCAGCAACAGAATAAACAGGTATCGGTATCGGTGATTGAACATTTTTAAAAAATTAAAGCTGCCCTGTTCCGGCAAACCTGAAACAGGGCAGTTAATGGCTTTTCATAGTCATGTGGGATTGGGACTTATTTAGGGCAACAACACACGATCGATCAGGTGTACAACACCGTTCCGGCACACAATGTTCGTAGCGGTGATATTCGAGCGGTTTCCGCCGTTTCCGTTCCCCTGGATGCTGGGACCACCACCAGTTCCATTGGTCAGGTTGATGGTGGTATTTCCACCGGCCAGCATGGTCAGGTTACCATTTGCCAGATCAGACGAAAATGCACGGGCACCTACCACATGGTAACGCAATACGGCCAGCAAGGTGCCAATCGGTATCTGATTAATATCCGTCAGAGATAAAGCACTGAGTAACTGGGTGAAAGCGGCATTAGTAGGGGCAAATACCGTCAAACGGGCAGTACTCAAGGTGCTAGCCAGGGTTGGGTCACCACCGGGGGCGGTGGTGGCACGGGTAACCGCCTTTACCAATGAATCGAGCCGGGCAGCTACTGCAGTTTCTACAATATTTCCAATAGGGGGATTCAACACACGGCCTATCACATGGATAACTCCATTATCAGCAGTTACATCCGCAGAAGTAACCTGGATACCGTTAATAAATACACCATTGCTGTTCTTGGTCACAAATACTGAGTCACCACTGGCAGTCACCACTTTAGCATTTGGTCCAGCCGGTACATCAGCGGCCAGTATCCGGGCAGGAATTGTATGGTATAATAAGATCTTGGATACGCTATCCGCACTTAAACTGTTGAGTGTGGCAGATGTGAAATTAGAGGCCGTAAAAGCGGCGTCATTGGGAGCAAATACAGTAAAGGGACCTGTACCACTCAGGGTGGTCTGGAGATTGGCCTTCAACACAGCTGCTTCCAGGGTACTGAAAGAGGCATTATTCACTACTACATCGGTTATCGTATTGCTTACCGGATCTTCGTCTTTATCACAGCTGGTCAGCAATACCGGTAAGCCAAGGGCCATTACCAGGGCAGATTTACGGAAAATGTTTTTGAGTTCCATAGTTGATTTATTTTGTTTAATCATACTAACAGCACCCGGGAGAAAAAGATAAGCAGGAAGGAGTGAATCGGCAGAAAGCCGGAGTGAATCGTAGTATGGAGGGAGTAGGGTTGTTTAA
>CAZLRY010000028.1:15686-17903 GCA_964561675.1 uncultured Chitinophaga sp. | reverse complement strand
TACGGCCTTAATATTCTTTTCCTTCAGTTTTTTAAGGATGGCGGTGTAGAATTTCTCAAACTTATCCGGATCGGTACCAGTACCCAGCAATGTCTTGTGCCACACATCATTCACCCCCACATAAATAACCACGATATCCGGATTCCTGGAAAACACATCCTCTTCCATCCGCAGGTACAAATCATACACTTTGTTGCCGCTGACACCTGCCCCGGCAAATTCAAAACTTCCGCTTTTCCCTTCTGCCTTACACATACTGTCCACCCGGGTTACATAACCGCCCGGCTTGACCCCGAGTTCGGTGATGGAATCACCAAAGAAAATCACTTTTGTTTTTTGGGTATTAACGAATGACATACCACAAACTACTACTAAGGCAACCAGGAATATTCTTTTCATATTTGAGCATTTTCAGGATCAAATGAACCAGCCATCTTTTCCATTAAGTAATTAACAGCACACGGTCTTTTGAACGAATAACGACTACTATATACTAACTACTATCTATTCCACATCTACCTGCTTCTTCACCACATCGCCTGCCTCTGGCAGGTACTCCCGTTCTTTAATCAGGTAACCATTGCCTTTTTCGCAAAAATGAACTTTCATATTCTCTATACTGATCGGATTCCCGTCAGGGATATCAGCAATATTGCTATGCCGGATCTCATGCCCGTCAATGATTACCACCAGCCCGCTGCCAATCGCTTCCATTTTATTACCTCCGGTTACGAGCATGCCGGTATCTTCACCCAGACCTATGCCAATGCACCCCGGGTTTCCGGCCACGGCCTGTGCCAGCCGGCCAAAACGTCCTCTTTTTTCAAAATGAGAATCAATAATCACATTACTCATAAAACCCAGTCCTGTAGTGATCTTTACCTCGCCTTTCAGGTGTGCCCGGGTGGCATTCCCTTCATAAATCATGGTACTGCTCATGGCCATGGCCCCGGCAGATGTACCGGCAATCACAAACCGCTCATCTTCCTGGTAACGCTTTTTCAGGATATTGAGAAATTCTGTACCTCCGTCCGTTACACTCAGCCTTAGCTGATTACCTCCGGAAAACATCACAGCATCACAAACCCGGATACGCTCCAGGTATTCCTCAATTTGCGTATCCTGGCGGTTGCGGATATGCAGCAAACCGATATTGGTACAGCCGATTTTTCCAAATGCATTCAGGTAGTTCTCCCCCACTTCATAAGGAATAGTGGAAGCGGTGGTAATCACTTCGATCCGGGCATTTACCCCTCCGGCCTCTTCAACCACGCGACGGAGGATTCCCAACTCGAAAAAATTGAGGTTGTTGCGGCGGAATTCACCATTCTCCAGGTCCGTGCCTTTATCCTCGGCACCACCTATGGCGATCAGTTTTCCTTTAGGATGACTCATTCATCGGGATTTGATTCGGACAAATGTAGAAAAAAATGCTTAGAACGTCTTACAGGAGCAAGAGGTTGAGCGTTGAGGGTTGAATACAACTTTCTTAGAAGGGACTGCCGACTGCCAACTGCCGACTACCAACTGCCAACTGCCGACTGCCAACTGCTACATTTTAGTATTTACAAACGCTGTTATCCCCTCCACCAATACATCCAGTTGCTTTGTAGTGGTATATACATTTGGCGTCACCCTCACCCCTTTAATATTCTCCCATTCAATGGCCACGGTATGCACTTTGTATTTGTCCATCAGAAAGGAGTCGAGTTCTCCGGGCTTCCGGCCTTCTACACCGACGTTACCAATCGCACAGCCCCATTTCGGGTTGAGCGATGTATTGAGTTTCACACCGGGTAGCCCTTTCACTTTTTCCATCCAGTAATTCTTCAGGTAATGCAGGCGCTTCTCCTTCCGCTCCGCCCCGATCATTTCATGAAATTCGATGGCTTTACCAATGGCCTGTTCAATAAAGAACGGACGGGTGCCCAGGGCTTCAAATTTGCGGATATCATCCTTCAGCGGATTATCCACGGCAAACATCGGGTAGATATTTTTAATTTTCTCCTTCCGTACATACAAAACCCCGCTGCCGATCGGAGCATACAGCCACTTGTGCAGACTGCCGGCATAATAATCCGCATCCAGATCGGGTACTTTAAAGTCAAAATGAGCAAAGCTATGCGCCCCGTCCACCACTACTTCAATCCCCCGCTTATGGGCTTCCTGTGCTATTTTTTTCACGGGTAAAATCTGCCCGTTCCAGTTGATGATATG
>CAZLRY010000028.1:0-15586 GCA_964561675.1 uncultured Chitinophaga sp. | reverse complement strand
GCCAGGTTCTTACGCAAAGGTTCCCTTCCCTGGTCCAGCACCCGCCACATATAATAACTCGGGGCCTCATTGCTCAGGTCATAATACCGTTTCATGGCATCCTGAACTGTTTTTGGCGCCGGCGAAACCCCGCCGTTATTGAGGTTGATCAAAGAGGGAGACACCGTAAAGGATTGCTGGATATAATACCAGAAGTCCTCATCAGTGGCAAGCTCTTCCGTTGATATGCCGGCTGACTGACTCAGGGCCTGATCCAGGTTACGGCTCCAGGCCGGTTTGGTCATTGAGGTCAGGAAGGCGGTCGCAGAGAATACTCCGGCCCGTTGCAGGAAACGACGACGGCTGTTGATCGGCATATGGTTGTTTTAGGTTCCTAAATGTACTGAAAAAGCAATGACCGGAACAAGGGTTGGTTACCTAACCAAAATCACTTAAATTGACGATTCAACCAGACTGTTTATGAGAATACTTGAAATTAAAGTACTGAAAGGACCGAATTACTGGAGTGTGCGGCGTACCAAACTGATCCAGATGAAACTGGACTTAGAAGAGAAAGAGAATATGCCCACCAATAAGATTCCCGGATTCAGGGAACGATTGGAAAAATTATTACCCAGCCTGATCGAGCACCGTTGCAGTGTAGGCACCCGCGGTGGCTTTTTCGAACGGGTGGATGAAGGCACCTGGATGGGCCATGTGGTGGAACATATCGCCCTCGAAATTCAAACCCTGGCGGGCATGGATACGGGCTTTGGCCGCACCCGAACTCCGGAGGGGGAAAAAGAAGGTGTATACTATGTCGTGTTCAGCTATATGGAAGAAGATGCCGGTGTATATGCAGCCAAGGCGGCCGTACGCATTGCCCAGGCATTGATCGAAGGGTCCGATTATGACCTGGCTGAGGATATCCAGCAAATGCGGGAAATCCGTGAAGACACCAGGCTCGGCCCTTCCACCGGTTGTATCGTGGAAGAAGCGGCCAAAAGAGGCATTCCTTTTATCCGGCTCAATAAACAAAGCCTTGTACAACTGGGCTATGGGGTCAACCAGAAACGCATCCGGGCTACAATTGCCTCCACTACTTCGAATATTGCAGTGGATATTGCCTGCGATAAAGAAGAGACCAAGCTGCTGCTCGAAGCTGCGGAAATTCCTGTCCCAAGAGGCACCGTGGTAAGAACCGAAGAAGGACTGGATGCGGCCATTGAAAAATTCGGTTACCCATTGGTGATAAAACCCATTGATGGTAATCATGGCAAAGGCAATACCACCAATATCACCAACCGCGAACAGGCGATCAAGGCCTTTGAAGCGGCCAAACATTACAGCCGCAGCGTGATCGTGGAGCGCTTTATCACCGGCTTCGATTTCCGATGCCTGGTGATCAATTATAAATTTATCTGTGCGGCTTTGCGTACGCCGGCATCCGTTGTCGGAGATGGGGTGCATGACCTGCAATGGCTGATCGAAGAAACGAACAAGGATCCGCGCCGTGGATATGGACATGAAAAAGTACTGACACAGATTACCATTGACCAGTTTACCCAGAAAATGCTGGATGATGCAGGGGTAACCCTCCAGCATGTACCGGCAAAGGGCGAACTCTTTTTATTAAAACCTACGGCCAATCTTTCAACCGGGGGCACTTCTTCAGATGTAACCGATGAAGTACATCCGGCCAATGTGTTTATGTTTGAACGGATCGCCAAGATCATCGGACTGGATATCTGTGGTATCGATGTAATGGCCACTGATCTGCGTACACCTGTATCAGAAAATGGCGGGGCCATACTGGAAGTAAATGCCGCCCCCGGTTTCCGGATGCATATTGAACCCGCCGAAGGACTGCCCCGCAACGTAGCCGAACCGGTGGTGGATATGTTATTCCCCAAAGGAAGTGCCGGACGGATTCCCATTATTGCCGTAACCGGTACCAATGGAAAAACCACCACCACCCGATTGATCGCTCATATTGCTAAATCAGCCGGAAAGAAAACAGGATACACCACCAGTGATGGCGTGTATATCCAGAACCAGCTGATGATGAAAGGCGATTGCACAGGACCGATCTCCTCACAATTTGTATTGAAAGATCCTACGGTTGATTTTGCCGTATTGGAATGTGCAAGGGGCGGTATCCTGAAAGCCGGACTGGCCTTTCAGCATTGTGAAGTAGCGGTAGTAACCAATGTGGCAGCGGATCATATAGGCCTGGGTGGTATAAATTCTGTTGAACAAATGGCTAAGGTAAAAGCCGTGGTTCCCGAGACCGTATTTCCCCATGGCTATGCGGTATTGAATGCAGATGATGACCTGGTCTATAAAATGAAGAAAGACCTGAAATGTAATATTGCCCTGTTCAGTATGGATGAAAATAATCCACGGATCAAAGAACATTGCGCGGGTCACGGACTGGCCTGCGTATTTGAGAATGGGTTTATCACCATTATGAAGGGCACCTGGAAGATCCGGGTTTTACCCGCCAGGGATATACCCCTGACTTTTGAAGGAAAAGCGGTGCATAATATCAACAACTGCCTTCCGGCTGTATTGGCAGCCTATTTGTACCGTGATATCAATATCGACGATATCCGGACGGGACTGCAGACCTTTATTCCGAGCGAAAGTCTGACACCAGGGCGGCTGAATTTCTTCCATTTTAAAAATTTCACGATGCTGGCCGATTTTGCCCATAACCCGCACGGGCTCCGGTTACTTTGTGATTTTGTCAGTAAACTGGATTACCCGGCCAAAATCGGGGTTATCAGTGGTACGGGTGACCGGCGCGATGAAGATATACGGGAGCTTGGTGAGATTTCTGCCAGCCATTTCGATGAAATAATCATCCGCTGCGATAAAAACCTCCGGGGACGTACGGCTGATGAGATCATCGACCTCCTGAAAGAGGGTATCCATAGCGTAAATCCGGATATCCCGGTACTTACGATCCCCAATGAGGACCAGGCATTGGACTATATTTATGAGAACGCCAAACCGGGTGCTTTGTACACGATTATGTGCGATGTGGTGGCCAGGGCCCTTGATAAGATTAAAGAACTGAAACTGAGGGAGGAAAAAGAGAGCCTTTCAGCCTGACTTTTTGTATAATTTCTTCAATTCCATTTGGGAAAAAAGACAGATAGCCCTATTTTTGCACTCCCAAAAGCAATTTTGGAATACGGATTGACCCATGGTGTAATGGTAACACTACTGATTTTGGTTCAGTCATTTAAGGTTCGAATCCTTATGGGTCAACAAAAACCCCGCAAATGCGGGGTTTTTGCTTTTAAAGCCGTTGATTACTAACGGATCAGCATAATACTACCCTTTTTAAAAATCACTCTTCCTGTATAATCGGTGCCTTGCACCATAAATACAAAATTATTAGTATCCTGTAACTGACCTTTAATACGGCCATCCCAGCCATCCCCGATCCGGTTGGTTTGAAACACCAGTTGCCCCCAGCGGTTAAACACACGGAAATACTCAAGCCTGGAAATCCCCACACAAATCGGGAATACCTTATCATTTATCCCGTCATTATTTGGGGTAAAGCCGGTAGGAACAAAAATATCGGGGCCGGTTTTGAAAACAGTGATCCGGATATCATCTTCTCCATAACATCCATCAGGATTCGTGGCACGCACGATATAGGTTATATAATCCCCGTACTCAGGACCAAGGGTAGCCACCGGATTATATATGTTGGTAAAACTAAGACCGGTACCTGGTGACCAGTTAAAGTTCGTGGCAGTTGGATCATTGACCGTAGCTTCAAGCTGCAGGGGTTGATTGGCCACAATCGAAGTATCATTCCCGGCAAATACAACGATACGGGGCCTGACCTGCACCACAAAGGTATCCCGGTAAATATTCGGGCATCCGGCATTGGTCAAACTGAACACATAACTGGTACTTGAACGTGGGCTGGCGATGGCATTGATAACTTGAGGTATCGTTGTTACATTTCCCGACCCCTGGCTGGTCAAAGTACTGGTATTGGACCATGTATAACTGGTGCCGGTAGTAATGGTCGCATTCAGGTTGGCCGTGGTACCAAAACAAATAGTGGAGAAATCCGGCGTAATAACCGCGGCGGGATAGGGCACATTGGCAAAATTGATAGTGGCAATTGAACTCGTATCAGCAGGACAAACCCCGCTCTTTACCACTGCCCTGTAATATTGTGTGGTGTTGACGCCAAGCACCGGGTGAACCGCAGCGTTGTTGACAGGTATCACTCCTGCCCAGCTATTGTTATCAAAAGATCGTTGCCAGTTTTCAACCGCACCGGTATGCCCGCTTAAAGTGAGCAGATTATCTGCATTCTGTCCGAGACAGATTGTTGTACTTGCCGGACTTATAGTTCCTGCCACGGTTCGTGGGTCAACAGTGATAATGGCCGCAGCACTGGTATCAATCCTGCAGGCTGCACCATTCTGAACCAGGGCTCTGTACTGTGTGGTGCTGGTAAGATTTTGTGCTGTATAACTGGTGGTTTGGTTTCCAATAATGTTCCAGCTCAATCCATCAGTGGATGAGATCCAGTTGATCACCGTTCCTCGTTCGCCGGCTAAACTTAGCAAGGTATTATTCGTACCAGAACAGACCGTGTTATTACTGTTAACCTGTCCGGGAATAGTGGCAAGTGTAGTAGTGACATTTAGTGTATCCCTCAAATCTGCACAACCATTGATCTCGTGCGCAATGATCTGCCCCCCATTCGTGCCGGCAATTACATTCAGAATATTAGAGTTGGCCCCGGAAACGATTGTCCAGCCGGCAGGAACGGTCCAGTTATATACGGCGCCGGCTAATGCAGGAATGGAATAGGTCATGTTGGTATTAGCACAGGCCACCGGACTGCCGCTGATCTCCAGGCCTGCACAAGTATTCCGTACCGCTACATAAGCATAGGCAAAGTGCCCGCCAGGTGCACAGTTATCTGTTTCAAATGTCAGTGTAACCTGACGCCCGCGATAAGCAGAAAGATCAAAAGTAACTTCTGTCCATGCCTTGGTCCATACATCATAAAGCAAGGTCCCCGAAACATTATTATTTCCTGTATGTGAAAGAAAGGGAACAGGGCTTAGTGAAAATCCGTTGGCCAGGGCCGCGGCGGTATCGAGTGTGGCACCCGTTGAGCCTGAACCTGTACCACCGCTGCCTGCATCATTAAAGGTGGGCAGGTAATACTGCGGGGAAGCACAGGTTACAGTACTGTCTTCGGTGGACAATATGGCTTTAAAAAGAGGTTGCTGATTTGAATTGTGCGTACCATTTTCGAGCACCATGGCATAAGCATAGGTCATTGTAAAAGGGACGGCCGGTGATCCGGCGGGCACATCAATCGTATATGAAAGGGCACGTACAAATCCACCCGGGTTTGAAGTCGTTCCGCCATTAGCAGCCCGAAGGTCAAAGGATGTGGCAGAGGAACCCAGTTTTACTGAATACCCATATGAATAGCCATTAATCGTGGGAATCAACGGAAAACTCCCGTACAAATCTGATCCCTGGGTGGAAATCACTTCTACCCCGGTACTTGACATCGTGTATTCCGGGATAATGCGCAGGCCATTATTGGGAGGCGGGTATAACTGGAACCCTCCGTTCAACAGACCGGTCCGGGCAGACCAAAAACGCATATCCCCTGATGAAAAATTAATATTACTCGGGCATTGCTGATTCTGGGCAAAAGTAAAACTTGCCAGCAGCAGTAAAACAACGACAACCAGCCCTTGTCTCACAGACCAGATTCCGGAAAAATGGTTGTTAAATGCTTTCATGAAGACACTGGCCTGTTTTACAGCTATTTTAGTTTAACGCTTATTTTACTTTTTTGTTTTATCCACGCTGGCACACACTGGCGGTTCCGGTTGGTAAAACAAATGTATCATTTAGGGACAGATAGAAATATGACTATCGTTACACTGCCCAATTTAATCGGTAAGTCCGGGAAAAAGGTTCCCTCTGCTCGTGAATTTCAGCAATTTAGTACGGGAAAATACGAAAACTCACTGGCAGGACCCAGGCCGTTGATTCTGACAGCATCCGGCAGTCCGGGTTTAACCCAAAAGGTTGTTTAGTTTAATTTTTGAAGACAAAGCTGAAGACTTTCCTTCCAGCTTACAGGTGTTACTCCAAAGGTGGAGAAAATTCCGGATGTATCCATGGCCGAATAAGCCGGCCTTTTGGCCGGGGTCGGATACTGAGCACTGGAAATCGGGTGTAGCTGGCAGCTGAGTCCGCTGAGTTCCCTGATGGCAACTGCAAAATCATACCAGCTGATCACACCGGTATTACTGAAATGATAGATACCCGGAATCCATTTATCCCCAGTAATAATCTGCATAATTACCATTGCCAGGTCTGCAGCATAGGTGGGCGAACCCAACTGGTCATTTACCACATTCAGCTCCGTTCGTTCGCTCATCAGTTTCCGCATCGTTTTCACAAAATTCTTTCCGAATTCAGAATAGACCCAGGAAGTACGAATGATGATGGAGGACGGATTATACCGAACGGCTTCCTGCTCTCCCATTAGTTTAGAAGCACCATAGACGGTTTGTGGATTTACGGGCGCATCAGTGGAATAGGGCGTTGTAGCGTTGCCATCAAATACATAATCGGTGGAGATATGAATAAACTTTGTGCCGTATTCCCTGCACACTGCCGCCAGTACCCCTACTGCTTCCCCGTTTACCTGGAAAGCAAGGTCTTTTTCCGTTTCAGCCTTGTCTACAGCGGTGTAGGCGGCACAATTAACAAGGTATTGTGGCTTATACCCTTTGAAAAAATTACGTACCAGTTCAAAATGATGAATGGGCAGGTCTTCCCGGGATAAAAAAATAAACCGGCACCCTGGATACGTCCCTTCCAGTTGTTTTAACTCTTTGCCGAGTTGCCCATTGGCTCCTGTCACCAGTATAGTCGGCACTTCAGCCATTATCCATTAAATTCAAAAGTGTTGTGGCAGTTGGCCAGTGAGGGTAATAACAAATCCTTCCCGGAAACAATAGCTTTATCCGCTGGCACCTGCCAGTCTATATTCAAGGCCGGATCATTATATATAATTCCGCCTTCACTTTCTTTTGAATAATATCCGTCACACTTATACAACACTTCTGCCTGTTCACTTAAAACAGAAAAACCGTGCGCAAATCCCTTGGGCACCAGGAGCTGTTTTTTATTTTCTGCTGAAAGAAGAATAGTAAACACTTTTCCAAAAGCGGGAGATCCTTTCCGGATATCCACAACTACATCTATAATTTCACCGCTCAAAACCCGTACGAGTTTAGATTGTGCAAAAGGTGGCAATTGGTAATGTAATCCACGGATCACACCGTAAGATGAACTGGACTGGTTATCCTGGACCCATTGCGTGAAAACGCCCTTTTCCTGGAAAACCTGGTTATTAAACGACTCAAAGAAATAACCGCGGCTGTCCTGGAAAACCCGTGGTTCAAAAATGTATAATCCCGGAAATGGCGTATCAGTAAATGGCATATTACAGGCTCCAGTAAGTCCGGTTATTTATTTTGTTTCTGAAAATTCCTTTCAGATCAGCGATCATGGCATGTGGCTTGGTAATACTGGCAAAATACTGCTCATCCAGCTCCTTGTATTGCTTATGTGGCACCGGGATGATCACCGCATCATAATCAGTGGCTTCTTTTTTAACCAGGCCAAAGCCATATTCATGTTCCAGTTCGTCGGAATCGGCATGCGGATCTTCCACCTCCACATTTACATAATATTCTTTCAGCGCTTTCACCACATCACTTACTTTGGAGTTCCGGATATCACTGACATCTTCCTTAAAGGTAGCCCCTTTAATCAGCACTTTGGAGGATTTTACATCCCCATTGTTTTTGATAATATGCTGGATTACCTTTTTGGCTACATACTTACCCATATTGTCATTAATATTACGACCGGCGAGGATTACTTCTGAGTGATATCCGAGTTCCTTGGCCTTATGGGTAAGATAGTAAGGATCTACCCCGATACAGTGTCCGCCTACTAACCCAGGCTGAAACTTCAGGAAGTTCCATTTAGTACCGGCAGCTTCCAGTACTTCATAGGTATTGATGCCCATTTTGTCGAAAATCAGGGAAAGTTCATTCATCAGGGCAATATTCAGGTCACGTTGCGTATTCTCAATGATCTTTGCGGCTTCCGCCACTTTGATATTGGAAGCACGGTGAACACCCGCTTTTACCACTAACTCATATGTTTTGGCGATTTCCTCCAGGGAAACTGCATCACAACCGGAAACCACTTTAACGATAGAAGAAAGGGTATGCTGTTTATCGCCCGGATTGATCCGCTCGGGGGAATAACCGAGTTTGAAATCCATAATATTTTTCAGTCCGGATAATTTTTCAATGATTGGCAGACAATCTTCCTCCGTACATCCCGGATATACAGTTGACTCAAACACCACATAGTCTCCCTTTTTTATGACCTTCCCTACCGTCTCTGATGCCTTCTGCACCGGAGTCAGATCAGGTACATTGTGTTCATCAACGGGGGTGGGAACCGCTACGATGAAGAATTTTGCTTCCCGCAATACATCCAGTGAATCGGTAAATGTTATATCGCAACCATCAAAAGCTTCTTTCTCCAATTCATTGCTGGGATCAATCCCCTGCTTCATCATCTCAATCCGTTTGGCACTGATATCAAAACCAATCACTGAAATTCTCCTGGCAAATTCAAGTGCAATCGGAAGCCCGACATAGCCCAGTCCGATAACCGCCAGTTTTTCTTTTTTATCTACTAATTCCCGGTACATGTGTGGTATAGGTTTAATATTTATTTATTGTTATTTACGAATCCGAGAATTGTCCGGGTGATATACTCCAATTGCTCCTGATCCAGTTCCGTATGGATCGGCAATGATATTACCCGGCTGGTCAACCAGTCTGTCACCGGCATCTCTTTTGCCTGAATACCGGATTGTTCAAACATTTTCTGCCGGTGCCCGGGAACAGGATAATAGATCATGGAAGGAATTCCCTTTTCCGCCAGGTACTGGGACAGTGCATCCCTGTCGATACCTTCCAGGACCAGGGTGTATTGATGAAATACATGAAGTGACCAGGGGGCCCTGGCAGGAACGCGGATTTTATCATTCCCCCTGAAAGCCTGGTCATAAAAATCAGCAGCGGCCCTGCGGGCAGTTGCATATTCATCCAGGTGTGTCAGTTTGATATCCAGAACAACCGCCTGAATGGTGTCCAACCGGCTGTTACAACCTACAACATCGTGATAATAACGCCGGCTCTGTCCATGATTGGCAATCATTTTCAGTTGCCTGGCAAGTTCATCATCATTGGTGAAAATAGCCCCTCCGTCACCATAAGCTCCCAGGTTCTTGGATGGATAAAAGGAGGTACAACCAATATGGCCGATCGTACCGGTTTTCTTTTTAACACCATCGGAGAAAGTATAATCAGCCCCGAGCGCCTGTGCATTATCCTCGATAACATATAAATTATGTTTCGCCGCAATGGCCATGATTTCCTCCATGGGTGCTGCCTGGCCGTAAAGATGTACCGGCACAATGGCCCGGGTACGCGGGGTAATCGCCTTTTCAATAGCAGCCGGATCTATACAAAAAGTTCCCGGGTCCACTTCTACGAATACCGGAGTCAGTCGCAGCAGCGCGATCACTTCAGTAGTAGCGATATACGTAAAGGAAGGTGTAATCACTTCATCACCGGGCTGCAACCCCAACGCCATCATTGCAATCTGTAGCGCGTCAGTTCCGTTTCCACAAGGAATTGTATGTTTAACCCCCAGATAGGTGGAAAGATTTGAAGCAAAGGTTTGCACCGGCTTCCCATTAATAAATGCAGAACTTTCAAGGACACCAATAACCGCCTGATCTACTTCTGTTTTGATTTTCTGATACTGGGTGTGGGTATCAACCATTTGAATTTGCCTCATAAAACGGGGTGTTATTTCTTAAGTGTCGCAAAAATAGTAAAATACGGGTAGTTTGCACGATTGCCTGTACTTTTGTTACAAGTTCAAAGACAACAACTTGGCCGTTTTCTTTTACAATATTTTTCTCTGGGTTTTTAAAGCAGGTATTCATATCGCCTCCCTGTTCAGCACAAAAGCATCAAAATGGGTGCAGGGGCGGAAAGGCCTGTTTGAAAAACTGGAAGCGGCGATTCCCGCAAATTCAAAAATCGTCTGGATGCATTGTGCCTCCTTAGGAGAATTTGAACAAGGCCGGCCGCTGCTGGAAAAAATGAAAGACCAATATCCGGATTACCGGTTCCTCCTGACTTTTTTCTCCCCTTCCGGTTATGAAGTGCAGAAAAATTATACCGGGGCTGACTGGGTCTTTTACCTGCCAGCTGACGGACCAACTAACGCCCGTCGATTCCTTGAAATTGTCCACCCCAGCCTGGTGATCTTTGTTAAATACGAGTTCTGGTACTATTATCTCAAAAAAATTAAATACCGGAACATCCCGTTGGTGCTTGTATCCGCATTGTTCCGCCAGGAAATGAGCTTTTTCAGTTGGTACGGAGGACTCCAGCGGAAAATGCTCTCCCGGTTTGATCATCTTTTTGTACAAAATGAAAGTTCTGCTGAACTCATCAGGGGTATTATTGGGGCCGGGAATTGTACTGTTTCCGGCGATACCCGCTTTGACCGCGTGGCAGCAATTGCCGGCCGCTTTGAACCCATACCCCTGGTTGAAGAATTTTCAGGCAACAGCCCGTTACTCGTGGCCGGTAGCACCTGGCCCGATGACGAAAAAGTATTAGCCGGAGCCTGGCAGGAGCTTAACATATCAGGCCTGAAAATAATGATTGCCCCGCACGAGATTGATGAAAAACATATCCAGGAAATCAAAAACCTGTTCCCGGAGGCTGTACGATTTTCTGAAGCCAAAACAGGATCACTCAGCGAAGAAAAAGTGCTGATCATCGATAATATCGGAATGCTCTCCCGCTTGTATAAATATGGCTGGCTGACCTATATCGGAGGAGGAATGAACAAAAACGGAGTGCATAATGTACTGGAAGCTGCCGTTTATAGCAAAATTGTATTGTTTGGCCCTTTTTACCAGAAATACAATGAAGCAACTGACCTGGTCAGTTGCGGAGGAGGAATCTCCTTCACCGATGAAGAAAAAAACGGGCAAACCCTGAAGTTGATTATAGAAACCTTAGCCGATGATGAGAGTGAATACCAGATCCGAAGTGAGTCGGCCGGACATTTTGTACAGTCACACCGCGGTGCCACCAATAAAATAATTCACTATTTTCAGGAAAAACGTCTTTTAACCAATTGATCGAAATGTACAACAGTGGGGCTGCTGGTATCCCATCCCAGTTTCAATTTGAGTTCCCGGCTGATCCAGAACTCCGCTTCTGCATAAATATTGAAATTATTGATGGTCCGGATACTCCGTTCATAGGTATTTTCATCCCCCCTGAATAACTCATTCAGAAAAATAAACCGGTCATTTATTCCGATCGCTTTGCGCAGGTCTTTCACCGGCGTTTCTTTCAGGACTTCCATCAGTTCGGTCTTTCCTTGTTTCAACCGGTCATTCAGCGACTCCTCAAGGGCAGAGTGATCATTGACCTCATTTCCACGGGGCGGAGCCTGGTGAGAAAGAGTTGGAATTTCTGTCATCGGGTCAAAAAGCATGTCCAGCTGGCCATTTTTCTGGACCACGGCAATATTATCCTCCTCTACAAGCAGGGTCTCCTTTTTTTCCACCACTTTCTCCGCCACAGGGGCTGCAGCCGGCATATACTTTTCATAGCCAGCTGATGGGGCCGTTCTTTCCTCAACCTGTACGGGGCTGGAAGGCAGTATCACGGCTACTTTTGCGGTTCCCAAACCCTGGCTGTTCCTGGTACCGGACCGTGTCAGTTCCAGCTGGATCAGCTGAACGGTACCCAACAATACAGCCGGGTCAGCCTGCTGGTCAGATTGCTGCTTTAATTTATTTATGAGCGATGCTATTCGTTCCATTCATTTATATTTGGCGCCGGTAAAACCGACCCATTAAAGTTACAAACAGTTTGCCAATAAACCCATTTACCCATAACCCTTGCTAAATCTTAACAATGTTTATTGAACCCAATACCAGTGGTGAACGGCGCGGCAGTATTGAAGTGATTTGCGGATCGATGTTCAGTGGTAAAACCGAAGAGCTGATCCGGCGGCTCAAACGGGTGAAAATTGCCAATCAGAAAGTGGAAATTTTCAAGCCAGCTATCGATATACGTTATGATGAGGTAAAGATTGTATCCCATGACGCTCAGGCCATTCTCTCCACTCCCATTGATAATTCACAGAAAATCCTGTTGATGGCCGGCGACGCCGATGTGATCGGTATAGACGAAGCCCAGTTTTTTGATCCTGAAATTGCCAACGTCTGTGATGAACTGGCTTTCCGTGGAATCCGGGTGATCGTTGCGGGGCTGGATATGGATTACCTGGGCAAACCCTTTGGCCAGATGCCATTCATTATGGCAAAAGCGGATTATGTCACAAAACTCCATGCAATCTGTATGAAATGTGGCAGTATTGCCAATTATTCATACCGCAAAATCCCAAATGAAGACCAGGTGATGCTGGGTGCCACAGATGCCTACGAACCCCGCTGCCGGAAATGTTATTACGAGAAATAATAGTCTGTTCTTCGACCCTATAATGATTACTTTTGCAACCAATAAAAATTTATCAGCCAGTTCAGCCACATACTAACCCTTTTTAAAAAAGACCTGTTGCTCGAACTCCGGCAGCAATACAGTTTCTATGGTATCCTGCTGTATATAGGTGCCACCATTTTTGTCCTGTTTATGGCAATTGATGGTCCGGAAAGTGCTGTCTGGAACGGCTTGTTCTGGGTGATTCAGCTATTTATTTGTATTAATGCCGTGGCCAAAAGCTTTCTGCAGGAAAGCCGGGGACGCATGCTTTATTTTTACTCCATTGCCAGTCCAACCGCTTTTGTATTATCTAAACTGCTTTTCAACTCGCTGCTCATGATTATCATGAGTCTGCTGAGCTTGCTGCTTTTCACGATGTTCCTGGGTAACCCCATCCTGAAAGCCGGCCCGTTTGTTGGCCTGGTCTTGTTAGGTGGCTGGAGCCTCAGCCTTGTATTCAGCTTCCTGGCCGCTATTGCTGCTAAAGCGCAACAGAATGCCGCTATCATGGCGGTGCTTGGGTTCCCGATCATTATCCCCCAGCTGATCCTGTTAATGCGCTTGTCAGGAGCGGCGTTCTCACCCCTCCTCAGCATACCGATGAGTACCGTACTCATGCTCGTCGCCCTGGATGCCCTGATCATATTACTCGCCGTTATCCTGTTTCCTTTTCTTTGGAAGGATTGACTTTTAACGTCTGGCGGCCTGATTTTTATCAAAAGAAAATTTAGCTTCATTTAGCTGGAGCACCTTAATTTTGCCACAGTTTACCGGTCTGGAAAAGACCCTGAAAATGACCAACGAAAAAAACTATATGCACAAGTCCTGGTGGAAACTCATCGCGGTAGTCTTGCTGACCTACACGGTGATCGCCGGCTTCCTGGGACCTGTCCCCCATCTCCCCTTATTACAGGAAACCATTCGTAATTTGTATTTCCACGTATGTATGTGGTTTGCCATGATGATTCTGTTTACGGTATCCGTAGTCAATTCCATCCGCTACCTTCGTACATTCAACCTGAAATATGATATCTATGCCCGGCAGTTTGCCGTAGTGGCCATTGTATTTGGCATTTTAGGGTATATCACGGGAGCCATCTGGGCTTCTTACACCTGGGCCGATCCAAATAAGCCAGCCGCCAATTCGTTCAGCACGATTGCACGGGATCCCAAACTGATCGGGGCGGCCATTGCATTATTGGTCTATTTTGCCTACCTTATTCTGCGCGATTCCGTTCAGGATATGGACAAGAAAGCAAGAATCAGTGCGGTTTATAATATTTTTGCCTACGCCATCCTTTTCCCTTCGATCTGGATTCTTCCAAGAATTTTACCAAGTTTGCACCCGGGTAATGATGGTGAAAATCCGGCACTGGATGTAAAGAATGATATTGACAGTGGTATGCGTACGGTTTTTTATCCGGCTGTCATCGGCTGGACCCTCCTTGGGGTTTGGATTGCCACATTGAAGATTCGTTTCAGTTTATTGAAAGAAAAAAAGATGTCCGCATGAAAATAATCAGACAGTTATTCCTTCTTCTTCCGGCCCTGCTCTTTTCCCTGCTCACACTGGCACAGAGCAAACCGGTTGAAATGGCTGACACAATGCGCAGCAATGGCCGGATTTATGTGGTAGTGGCTGTAGCCCTTACCATTATGGCCGGACTCATCCTCTATGTTTTCAGACTGGATCGTAAGATTTCCCGCCTGGAAAAAGAATCCAACTAATTATTTACCGGTCAGCAAAACAGAATGATTCGCTGGCCGTTTATGTTTTTATATAATAACGAACGATTGCTATAACCTAAAAAAGAAACCATGTCACACAAGTACAGTTTTTTTGGCGCGGTGGAAAGAAGTTTCGACAAAGCAGCCAAATTCACCAAATGGGACAAAGGCCTGCTGGATCAGATCCGTCAGTGCAATGCTGTTTACCAAATGCGCTTCCCTATTAAAAGAGATGACGGAACCATTGAAGTCATTGAAGCCTATCGCGTACAACACTCACACCACAAAACTCCCTGTAAAGGCGGTATCCGTTTTGCCGCAGAAGTAAATCAGGATGAAGTAATGGCACTGGCCGCCCTGATGACTTACAAATGCACCATTGTGGATGTGCCGTTTGGGGGCGCCAAAGGAGGTATCCGGATTGACCCGAAAAAATATTCTGTTTTTGAATTGGAAAAAATAACCCGCCGTTACACATCTGAACTGATCCGTAAAAAATTCATCGGGCCCGGCACGGATGTACCTGCTCCGGACTACGGAACCGGTGAGCGCGAAATGTCCTGGATACTGGATACCTATACGGCTATGCACCCCGGAGAGATTGATGCCGCTGGTTGTGTAACAGGTAAACCGATTTCTCAGGGCGGTGTGCGCGGACGTCGCGAAGCCACCGGACTGGGTGTATTCTTTGGTATCCGTGAAGTTTGTAATATGCCGGAGATCATGAAGAAACTGGATATGCCCATCGGTGTGGAGGGTAAGAAAGTGGTGGTTCAGGGATTGGGTAATGTGGGATACCACTCAGCCAAATTCTTCCAGGATGCCGGTGCAAAAATCATTGGCCTCGCAGAATACGAAGGCGCGATCTGGAGTAATGATGGACTGGATGTGGATGCCGTATTCCAGCACCGTAAAAAAACTGGCTCAATCCTTAATTTCCCGGGGGCAACCAATTTTGCCAAATCAGGTGATGCGCTCGAAATGGAGTGCGATATCCTGATTCCTGCTGCCCTTGAAAATGTTATCGATGGTCATAATGCCCCCAATGTAAAAGCCAAACTGATCGGTGAAGCCGCTAACGGACCACTGACACCGGAAGCAGATGAAATTTTCTCAAAAAAAGGAATCATCGTTGTACCGGATATGTACCTGAATGCAGG
>CAZLRY010000027.1:16262-18052 GCA_964561675.1 uncultured Chitinophaga sp. | reverse complement strand
CGCAGGTTAAACGCCGCATCATTGCGTTTCCCCACCGCCCAGGCCAGGTTGAAGATACCGGCCTTTGTTTCAAACGCGAGTCCCAGCCCCGTACCGAGGTAGGTATATGACTGACCGGCATTCAATGCATTATTCCTGCCCCATCCGCCATCCGCCAGTACATAGAAAAAAGAATTCTGCCCAACCAGGTACCGGTACTCAGCCGTGGCAATAGCAAACTGGGAGAGATACTGACTCTCTTCATCAAAGCCTCTCAACAGGCGATAGCCTCCCAATTGAAACAATTCATTCCGGAAGATCGAACCACTCTCAAATAAACCGGCATTAATCGCGGTCTTCACCGTACTGCGCTTATTACCCAATGGAAAATATCTGGCAGCGGTCAGCCGCAACCGGAACTGATAGGTTTTCAGTTTTACCGTATCATACAAAGTCCCGAAGTCAAACAACGGATCAGCAGGGTCTTTATATTCAAGCACACTGTTATTCTTTTTCAGCGTCTTCGTACCCACGGATGCGATTATCCTGAGTTCATTGCCTTTCCGGGGATTCAGCCGGTAATCTGTACTATTCAGTTCGTAATCGATACCCACATTAAAAGAACTGACATCGCCCAGGTCCGGCAGGCGGCGGTAGGTGACCACATACGATGAATCTATCCCACCTTCACTGACGATGGTCTGGAAACGCTGGATAAACAATTTCCCCGATTGATTTTTATTGAGCACGTACTGGGCTCCTAACTGGAGATTTACATTCACAAAACTGCTGTCCTTCCGGAACATATCAAAGGCAAAATCCAGTCCGATCGCGGACTGAAATAAATAGGGATGCTGGTATATGATATTCAGCCGCGGTGACTTCACCTGTAACTGCTGCCAGTTGAGCCCTATGGTTTCCCCGGCTCCCAGTGAATTGCGCAGGAGGATATTGGCTTCTCCCGTGAGCAATAGTTTTTTGGACGACAACTGGTCATTATTCGGCAGAAATCCGATCAGCGCGTTTACCTGGCTGCTTTTCTTTTGCTTCAGATAGAGGTTCACCACGGAACCCGTACCCAGGAGGGTGATATCAAAGGGCTTTTCTTCTTCCACATAGGCCAGCTCGCGGATCTTCTGATTGATGCGCATCAGCTTTTCCCGTTCATACCGGCTGCCATTGGGAATAGCAAGATAACGTTGCAGATATGCAGAAGTAATTTTCGCATTTCCATATACCCGGATGCTGTCAATTTTATACAGGGGACCTTTATCCACTTTTAATATCCCGCTGACTTTATCCTGATCCATTTGCAGGCTGTCCAGGAATATCTTCGCAAAGGGATATCCATGGTTTTCCAGGTAGTCCATGAATTTTTCCTGCCAGTTCCGTACTTGTACAAAATCCATTGGCTTATCAGCAAAATTCCGGTCCCGCCATCCCACCGCCTCCAGCAATCCGGGTTCTACCAGCCGGGTATCTAGCCGGGCCCATTGGTAACGTTGTCCCAGGAAAAGTACAATTGCTGCATAAGTACTGTCAAACCGGATACTATCGATCGAAGCTGTTACAAATCCTCTCGCCTGTAAACGGGCCGGAAGCTGGGCCAGGTAGTTGGAACATTCAATACGGGTTGAGAATGCTTGTTGAACCAGGGAGGTGTCTGCCATAAGAGCCGAAAGGGAATCTGCATAACGGACCCGCAGGGGATATTTCTCCTGACCCTGGGTACAAATAGCTGTGAGCAAGGCCAGCAGTACCGATATTTGCAGTCTGTATTTTCTCATGCGGCTTTTCAGCGGATTTCCGGT
>CAZLRY010000027.1:8719-16162 GCA_964561675.1 uncultured Chitinophaga sp. | reverse complement strand
CTGGAACTGGCGCTTCGCTATTTTGACAATATCACCATTGACCTGATTTATGGCACACCGGGACTCACTGACGAAAAATGGCAACAGAATGTGGCAAAAGCCATAGCCCTGGGTATTCCGCATTTGTCCTGTTATGCGCTTACGGTAGAGCCCAAAACACCACTGGACAAACTGATCCGTAAAGAACAATACGAAAATGTGGATCCGGATCAGCAATCGTCACAGTTCTTACAACTGATGCGCTGGCTGGAAGAAGCCGGTTATGAACATTATGAGATTTCTAATTTTGCAGTTCCGGGCAAGCGCAGCCGGCATAACTCTTCCTACTGGCAGCAACAGCCCTACCTCGGTCTCGGACCATCTGCCCATTCATTTTATGGCAATGAACGGCAATGGAATATCGCCAATAACAACACTTATATCACCGCCCTGCAGGAAGACCGTATCCCTTTCGAAAAAGAAATACTGACCCCGGTGCAACAGGTGAATGAATATATCATGACTTCCTTACGTACAATGGAAGGACTGAATTTGCAAAGCGTGGATGATATTCAACGGAATGTGTTGCAAAAGGGTGCTGCAAAATATATCAACAGCGGATTACTCCTGCTCCGGGAGGAACACCTGGTACTGACCAAAGAAGGAAAGTTACTGGCTGACGGAATCGCCGCTGATCTTTTCTTTTAAGCTTTACTGATCCAGCTGACAAGGATATTCAGAAAACAACCCAGGGCCACCAGGGAGGTAAGAATAAAGTTAAACCAGCGGATGGGATATGCTTTTACAGATCCGGATTTCCGGCTTTCATTCCATTTGGAAAAATCAAGGAAATTTAAAACCAGCAATACCAGCGATGCGAGAAAGAATAAGACCTGGAAAAATGCGATCATATGTGTTGGTTTGCAGATAAAGATAAGAAATTAAGCAGGAGTAAGGAGCAACGAGCAAGGAGCAACGTGTGTCGAGCAAACAGCCAGGGGCGTTTGTCAGACGAGGACTTGTTCAATGTTTTTGAAACCTGCTGCCGCTTTTACATCTTCCCAAAGAATTTTATAAATGGTCTCGGCAATAGGAATCGGGGCTTCCAGGGATTGATTAATCAGGTGTATACAACGGGCCGCATTATATCCTTCCGCCACCATATTCATTTCCAGTTCGGCGGCTTTCACTGAATAACCACGACCGATCATATTTCCAAAACGCCGGTTGCGGCTATGCAGTGAATAGCAGGTTACCAGCAGGTCGCCCAGGTAGACCGATGCGGCATAATTGGGCTTCTTACGGTGGGTCAGCGGGTCTTCTCCCTCCTGATCTCCAACGGTGATATGTTCGGCACCGAACTGACGAAGAAAAGCGGCCATTTCATCCGCGGCATTGGCGATATATACGCTGAGAAAATTATCCCCATAATCCAGTCCATGTGCCATACCGGCTCCCAGTGCATATATGTTTTTCAGTACTGCCGCATACTGTACACCCAGTATATCATGATTCACTACCGTATTAATATAATCTGTCGTAAAATGTGAAGCAATGGTAGCGGCGGTTGCCGTATCAATTCCTGAGAAGGTCAGGTAAGACAGTTTTTCTTCCGCCACTTCCTCTGCATGGCAGGGCCCCAGTACTGCGAAATAATCTTCCAGTCCCACGCCGAATTCCTGCTGCATATAATAATTGAGCAGAATATTCTGTTCGGGCAATAATCCTTTGATTGCCGAAACCACTTTCTTTCCCTTCCAGTCTTCCGAAGTAAGACCCGCCAGGCTTTGAGCGGCATAGGCAGAAGGAATCGCGATAACCAGTACATCTGAGTTACGCACCACTTCCCGTACATCCGTAGAGAGATGAAGCAGACTGGTATCAAACCTGGCAGAATTGAGGTAATGCGGATTATGGCTTTTTTTCAAAAAAAAAGCAATGGTCTCCGCATTACGGACCCACCAGCTGACCGGCTGCTTTTTATCCGTGATGATCTTGGCCAGGGCTGTGGCCCAGCTCCCGCTACCGATTACGCCAAACCGCATACTATTTGATTTTGGTTGTACTGATTCGGACTAAAGGTAAGACAGAACTTTGTTATGATGTACTGCTTAGTCATCCTTCGGCACCCTTCGGCAAGCTCAGGGTGACAATGGACCACTCTTGTCATGGTGAGCTTGTCGAACCATGCCGAAGGGTGACTAAGCACAGCCAAAGCATTACAAAGGGCAATCATTGTCATGGTGCCTGCGGACAGGCGTGTTGAACCATGATTATGATTGCCCTTTAAAAAGGTTTTTTTGTTGAAATAACCCGGAGGTTACTTCTTATCAAACAGTTGCTCTTTCGGGACTACGGTTACTTTCATTCCGTCCTTCAGGTCTTTACTGACAGCCGCATAGGGGGCCGTGATCAGTTCTTCCCCGTCTTTTAATCCACTCAGGATCTCTATATAATTTATATCCTGTACCCCGGTCTTCACCACCCGCTTTTGTATAATTCCACCTGGCAATAAAACAAAAGCCACTTCCTCGAGTTCATCATTATCCACCACCATGCCATTCTGGTTCTGGGCTTCATTTTCATCCTTGCTGGCCTCTTTCTCCTTTTTCTTATCCGCCATATTCTGATCACTTCCTTTCACGCGGGCGCTTACAGCGGCAATCGGCACAGCCAGTACATTCTCCACGCGGCGGGTTTTAATATCAGCACTTGCATTCATACCCGGACGGAAAGGAAAAGTCCGGTTACTGAGATCTTTATATGAATCCTTGTCCAGGCGGATCCTGACTTCATAGTTGGTCACATCATTGGAAGATGTCAGCGAGCCGGCCTTGGTGCTGCTGGCAATCTTGGTTACCACCCCTTTGAATTTGCGGTTATTGTACGCATCCACTTCCACATCTGCAGAATCTCCGATATTGATTTTCACAATATCATTTTCGCCCACATCCACCCGTACTTCCAGTACCGACATGTCGGCCACCGTCATCATTTCCGTACCCACATTAAAACTGTTACCCGCTACCCGTTCGCCCTTTTTGATCTTTAACGAAGAGATCACCCCATCCATCGGTGCTACCAGGCTGGTACGGCTCAGGTCTTTATTCGCTCTGCTGAGTCCGACCTGCGTGCTTTGTACACCAGCCTGCAGGCTTTTAATATTCTGCTGGGCCGCATTGAAATTGGCCTGGGCTGAACGGAGGGTGGTTTCAAACTGTTCGAGTTCAGATTTGGAAATCACTTTTTCATCAAACAGTTTCTTGTTACGGTTATAGCTTTGCTGGGCCAGCTCAAGATTCGCTTTAAGTGATTCAATGGCAGCCTGGCTGTTATCCACTGTGGCAGCTGACTGATTCACCCTGGAAGCAGCTTCATCCCGTTGCAGGGCATATATGTCCGCATAGATACGGGCAAGCAACTCCCCTTTCCTCACACTGTCACCCTCTTCCACATTCAGTTCAGTGATCTCACCGGAAATGTCCGGACTGATCTTTACTTCCACTTCCGGATATATTTTACCACTGGCATTCACGGTTTCAACAATAGTACGCTTCACCGCTTTTTCAGTTGCGACTTTAACCGTTTTGTCACCACCGCCGGCGACTTTCATAATAATGAATATCAAGGCCAGAATACCCAGTATGATTAATACCCATTTCAGTTTCTTATTCATCGTCCAAATTTTAAAGTTTTAATCCCTGCCCTTTGTAAAACTCAAGGAGTTTCATTTTAAAAACATAATCGTATTGCGAATAAAGCGCCTGAATCCTGGCCCGTTGCATATTGGTCTGGCTGGTCACCATTTCATAGGCGGAAAGCAGATTCAGTTCATACCGTTTGCTGGCAAAGGAATAGGCTTTTTCAGCGGTCTGCATCGCTTTTACATCGGCATTGTACTTCTGAAGGGCAGCTGTCGCATCATTATAGGCTTTGTAAATATCCTGCTTCAGTTGCAGATCGCCCTGTTCTTTTTGCAGTTCCTGTAATTGTAAACTGACTTTGGAACGATCCCAGGCCGTATGCGCTGCTTTGCCATTTAATATGGGAACACTGATCCCAATTCCGACACTCTGACCAAAGTTGGTATTGAATTGTTTGGTAATGCTGCCGGGTTTGAAATAACGGACTACCGTTGAACCATCACTGTAATCGGGCACCTCTACCGGATAAAAAGTGCCACCCCCGGCATCCACGCGGGCACCGGTTGGAACATACCCGTTAAAAACCTGGTTATAAACGGGCCGGCGGAAATTAATGGCATTGGTGGACAAACTGCCAAAAGCCGTAAAACTGGGATAGAGACCTGCTTTTGCCACATCCACATTCTTTTTTGCGGCCAGGATCCGCAGTTCATTAATTTTTTGCTGTGGCATAAATTTAATGGCAGAGGCATACACTGCTTCCGGTAACAAATCCGCAATCGGATCCACGGGAATCATGTTGACCGGCGGTGTGGCTATATCGAAGGGCTGACCGGCATCGAGGTTCAGCAACGATTTCATCTGCAGTAAAAACTGAACGGCATTGGCCTGCGCGGTGATCAGGGAGGAACTGTCACGGGCGAGCTGGGCTTCCAGTTCAGCTGCATTGAGTTCAGGCAGGGAGCCTGCTTCCACCCGCTTACGGGTATTTTCGAGTTGTGACACGGACAATTCAACCTGGGCCGCTGCAATATTGGCCTGCTCACGGGCGAGCAGGATTTGCAGATAAGCCACGGCCACGTTCAGGGATATATCATTCTTTATTTTCTCTGTTTGTTGCTTATCCGCTTCATAGCTGAGCCGGTTGGACTCAATGGTATTCTTGCGGGCAAACCAGTTGAACACCGTGACCCCGCTTTGCAGCTGCATCCCCAGATTCAGGAAATTATTGTCTTCCAGCACACCGGTGGTCGGGTTTTCCGAACGGCCCAGCCGGTAACCAACACTTCCGCTGTAATTAAAACTGGGCAATTGGGCTGATTTACTCTGACTGTAAGTCAGGGCAGAAAAGCGGGATTGCAGATCGGTCTGCCTGACTGAAATGTTATTTTTAACAGCATGGTCCACGCATTGGCGCAGATCCCATTTTTCCTGGGCTCCTGCTGCAGAACAGAACAACAGCATCAGCGCCAGTTGAATACTCCTTCTCATAAGGTGCAAAAATAGACCAAAAGCACGGGAGCTTTACTGATTTTTGACAAGCGGCAGGAAAATCCGGGAACAGGGGGGTCTGGGCCTGATTTCAGCCCGGGATTCCATCCCTTTCCTGCGTTTAAAAAAGGGGATCCGTGCTCCCACCGGCTGACCTGCAGACGGAGAAAGTTCAATCAGGCTTTTTTCCGGTGGTAAAAGATGTAATACACGGCCAGGAAGGAGGCCAGTAAACCGGTACCAATCAGGGCCGCATTCACATCCTTGATCACGACCCCCACGGCAATCATAAAATAGCTGAAGACAAAAAAACCGGCCAGAATCGGGGTGAACCGGTTCCAGTTGCCCGTGATCATGGCTTCATTCTGCTTTCGTTTCCGTAAAATAAATAATGTGGCGGCGGAGGTACTCATGCCTATACTGTCGAGAAACATGGTGAAGTTGAGAATATTGTCGACCCCTTTTCCGAAAAAAGTAACAATGATCGTAATCAGGGAAAAAGTGAGCAGGCCAGGCACCAGCGCTTCTGTTTTCGGATGACGGTAAGAAAATATTTTTGGTAATACTTTATCCTGGCTCATGGCAAACATCACACGCGGATTGCTCATCAGGAGAATATTGACATAGGCCAGTACGGAAAGAAACATCAGGGCGTCGAATACTTTACCCCCGGCTTTACCAAACCAGGCTTCACATAACAGGGCCCCGATAGCGGATGCGTTTTTCATTTTTTCGTACCCGATCACTTCCACATACGCCACATTGATGAGCAGGTATAAACCGATTACAATGATGATCCCGATGATGATCCCTTTGGGAATAATCCGGGTTTCTTTGACCTCACCGCCAAAATTGATGGTTTGCTGGTACCCCCCGTACGCAAAACACACAGGGATCAGTGAAATCACAAACAGGGAAAAGGCGGATTTATCATTCAGTGTGAATAGCGGTGAGCCTTCTTCATACCCATGTGGTTCAATGACCACCCCTTTAAACAAGGCGGAGATCAGTAAAACCATCAATCCTACTTTAATAATAATGAGTACATTCTGTGTACGGCTGCTGGTCTTCAGGCCAAACAGGTTGACCACAAAAAAAGCAGCTACGGCTGTGATGGCCACTACTGAATTGAACAAAACACCACTCGGTTTGCCATATAAAAGATCGCTCACATAATCGGCACCGATCAGGGCAACTACGGCCAGGGAAGCTGCATTACTGATCAGGATGATGGAGTTGACTGAAAACCCGACGGATGGATGATAGCACTCGGCAAAGACTTTATAATAACCGCCCATAGCCGGCAACCGCTGTCCGATCTCCGCGTAGGTCAATGCCCCGAACAGGGCAATGATACCACCGGCAATCCAGAGCATGAAAAAAATCGTGCTTGTACCCGAAGTTGCAGCTACGGAAGCCGGATTCCGGAAAATACCCATACCGATCACCAGGCTTACTACAATCAGGCTGATATCCGTTAAGTTGAGTTTGTTCTTTGCCGTCATAAGCGGAAAGATACAACTAAAACATACTAACTTTAACCGCCTGAACTGACGCTGATGTACAGATTTCCCCTTCTATCTATTTGGTTATTTTTCGCTGTTTCCGGAATTGCCCAGGAAGAAATAAATGACAGTACAAAAGCGCTCGATGAAGTCATTATCCGGGCCTTTGAGCAAAACCGGAAAGCCCGGTTCAGTACAGCCACGGTAAAAATCATTGACTTGAAAAATGCGGACCGCAACAATAAGCTGTCCCTTGTCAACGGACTGAACACCGTACCTGGTGTACGGATGGAAGAAAGAAGTCCGGGCAGTTACCGGCTCAATATCAGGGGCAGTTCGCTCCGTTCTCCATTTGGGGTGCGAAATGTGAAAGTGTATTGGAATGAAATCCCGGTAACTGATCCCGGTGGGAATACCTATTTCAATCAGTTTGCCTATACTAATTTCTCTACCATTGAAATTTATAAAGGTCCTGCCGGCAGCATGTACGGAGCCGGCACCGGCGGACTGGTGCTGATGAATAATTTTCAACGATGGAAACCCGGCCTGAGCCTGGAATACCTGAAGGGTTCGTTTAATACCGATGCGCTATTTGCAACGGTACGTTACGGAACCAATGACAACCGCCATCAGATCAGCTATGCGCACAACCAAAGTGATGGCTATCGTAGTCAATCAGCCATGCGACGGGATAACATCAGCTGGCAGGCCCAATTAAAACTTTCCGGCAAACAGGAACTTACAGCTTCACTCTTATATACCGACCTGTATTACCAGACACCGGGTGCCCTGACCCTGTCCGAATTTACCAGCAACCCCAAAGC
>CAZLRY010000027.1:6622-8619 GCA_964561675.1 uncultured Chitinophaga sp. | reverse complement strand
GACCAGCGAAAGAACAGTCTGCAAATAGTGGCCGGCAGTGAGTTCCAGCAAGGACGGTTCAATATCCAGGTTGCCAAAAACCGAAACGGGAATCCGGATACTTTACAGACCAATGATGATATTGACTATACTGCACTCAGTGTTTTCGTACAGGGCGACTTGCAATTGAATCAGCAATGGCTCTTCACGGCCGGCATCAGTCTGAATAAATCAACAGCCAGTATTACCCGGCTCAGCCGTTACCCGGTACTCACGCAAAAAAGAAATTACCGGAACGAACTTGCCCCACGTTTTTCCCTCAAAAAATTTTTTACGGAAGATTTCAGCCTGAAATCAACTGTCTCCCGTGGGTTTTCGCCACCCACGGTATCTGAGTTACTGCCCTCCACAGGAGTGATCAGTTCAGCATTGGAAGCTGAATACGGTTGGAACTATGAAATCACCGCGAATCATGATTTTTTCCAACACCGGCTGCAGACGGAACTGACCGGTTATTATTTCAGACTGAATGAAGCCCTGGTTCAACGCCGGGACTTTTCAGGAGCTGATTATTTTGTAAATGCCGGGGATGTACGTCAGCAGGGAATTGAATGGCAGGTGGACTATACACAGTCCTTTAAAAAAGGATTGATTGATTACTTTTTAATCCAGGCAGGATATACGTATAGTCATTACCGTTATGGTCAATTCATTAAAGGCACGGATGACTTTTCCGGAAAAACCGTTCCTTCGGTACCAGCCAATACCCTCTCAGTGCTTTTTGATCTGCACACCCGGACCGGTTTCTATTTCAACAGCACTTTTTACAGCGCCTCCCGTATTTACCTGAATGATGCCAATACAGCCTCAGCCGATCCTTACCAGTTGCTGGGTGCCCGGCTGGGCTGGAAAAACACGGTGAAAAAGAAATACACGATGAACTTCTATGCGGGAGCAGATAACCTGCTGGACCAACACTATAGCCTGGGGAATGATATCAATGCAGCGGCCGGGCGGTTTTATAATGCAGCCCCCCGGCGGAATTATTATGCAGGCATCAGCCTTGGCTGGATCAGGGCGCCGCACCACTAAAATTACTTTCAACGACCAGCAACAAAGCCTCATTACTACGTGCTTCCACCCCCGCTTCAGCCGTATCCCAAAGGGCCAGGCCATCACGTGTATGCAATAAGCGTCCCTCCACTTCAAATATGCCGTCAATCACAAACATGAATAAGCCTTTGCCCGGGTATTTGCGTTGGTAAATGGTTTCACCTCTTCCACTGAACTTCCCGATGGAAAGCCTCCATTGATCCCCGCTCCCGCTGCCAACAGCCGCTACCTGCAACAGTACATTCATGAATTTATTCAGATCAGCATCAGCGGGTGCGGGGACCATATCCGGCATATCCGGCTTTTTTGCCAGAAAGAGTTCAAGGTAATTCACCCCTTTACCCCGGGATGGGTTACTGACGCGGTAAGTCTCATTTTCATGAATAGAAAAGACCTGAAGTTGTCCGGCAGCAATAATCCCGGGTGCCGAAGTGCCAAAATCACATTCAATCGAACCAGACAGTGGAATTAAAACCACATAGGCTGATGCGCCGGCATCCCGCAGCCAGCTTTTCCCGGCAGCCAGCAATATATCATCAAACCGGCAGAGATCACCCAATGCGGTTTTATATTCGTTAAAGCGGGTATCCCCGTTAAACAGATGATGACAACGAAAACCCGGGCTGCTTTCCACGTCCCGTTGCCCGGACAAATATATTTTTGCAATGGATGGTTTATACATGATAGCCAATTTGTGATGAATACATATTTTTACCGGATCAGCATGACCATCCCGGACACCAATTTGATGCCGGAGTTCCGCTATTTATCCAAAAAAATCTTAAAGTTCTGCCAATACTATTTCAACCATTTCCGGTTTACAGCAGCCTCAGTATAATGGAGAAGATGCCGGGTAACGGAGCATCTTCTCCGGATGAATGTTGGATTTTATCACGAGGCTATAA
>CAZLRY010000027.1:3160-6522 GCA_964561675.1 uncultured Chitinophaga sp. | reverse complement strand
CGGGTAACGGAGCATCTTCTCCGGATGAATGTTGGATTTTATCACGAGGCTATAACAACTAATTGATAAAGCGGAAATTTCTCAACGGGTATTTAAAAGAGGGCCCTGTTGAAACAGGACCCGGATTTTCATCTGACTGCCCGACAAATACAATCTGTATTATTCAAACGAAGTCGCATGAATAAGAGTGAAATATTCACTCCACGTTTAACGGGTACCGGTAAACGGGCAGATTGTCCCGGTATTTTCAATTGCTAATACCGGATCTTCGGGCAACTGAGCCTGTTCTTTGTCCCGGACCTGTATATAATACCTATTGAATAATTCAGGTAATGGTCCTTTTTGGCCGGGTTAGCTGCTTCACTGAACCCATCCAGGTAATCCGTATATCCAAGCCGGTAGGCCGCTTCAGCATTCATACCCAGTTTAGGAGTAATGAAGTATTTGATGCCCATCCCTACCGGGATCACCGGAATCAGCCTGGGCACTGAATGAACGGTATCTGCAGCCAGTCCGCTGAAAATGGTGGATGTTTCTGAATCAAAATAACTGCTGTTGAACCCGCTCCAATCCCTTTTTATCCGTAGAAAAGCAAAACCGGCACCGGCAAAAAAATACGGAGAGAACCCCTTCTCCGCATAATTCCTGGCCATTGGGTTCCAAACGAATTGACCGGTGAACTCTGTTACCGGTGTGCTGAAATTAAAATTCCGTTGTTGCCGGTATTCAGGGTTAGCATAGAGACCATCATCTCCCTTGAGTCGCCCCCGTAGAAATGCCGCTCTGACGGAAAACGAGGGACTGAGCAGTTTAGACGCATGCAAACCAAGGGCTAATTTCTGCGTCCTGAAAGAACCCAGTTGCTGAGGAGTCAGATCACCCTGGTACACGGTAAAGCCCAGGTTGATCCCAAATTCATACTTCGGTTGGTTTTGTGCATAGAGCATGCTGCTTACGGTCATAGTTAAGGCATACAATAAAGCCTGATGTGTGAGTTGCTTCATCGGACAAATTTTTAAAATGGTGAAAAATCCCGGGCAGAAGCGGCAGCGCTTATTCCGTGAGGTGGAATGAAAAAATAATACAGCAGATGATAGCTGTCAAACGCAGAAATGCACTTTCCATTATGGTGGAATTGTTAAAGAAATGCTGCAAATAAAATGGGGAAAAAATGACAGATGCGGATTAAACTTTTTTCCAGTCACTGATAAAACCGAGGTAACTGTCGCTTACCGGCAATTCCTTTCCGGATTGCATCCGCAGCTTACGCCCCTGTATGGATTTCACTTTTGTAAAAGCAACTATATAGCTGCGGTGAATCCGCCTGAACTGATCATCCGGAAGTTTTTCCAACACTTTTTTCAGGGTCATCAGCGTCATCAGTGGTTTACCGGTAGTGGTATGTATCCGGATATAATCCTCCAGGCTTTCAATATACTCAATATCGGCCAGGTTGATTTTAACGAGCCGGTATTCGACGTAGACAAAGAGGGCGTCGGGTATTTCAGACTGATGGGTGCGTTGCCGGTAAGTATAAAACTCCTGTGCTTTTTTCACTGCCTTTTCAAATCGTTCAAAAGCGATTGGCTTTACCAGGTAGTCAACCGCGTCCAGTTCAAAGCCATCCACTGCAAAATTTTTATAGGCCGTGGTAAAAATAACCATCGGCGGCTGGCTGAGCGAACGCACCAGCTCCAGCCCTGAAATATCCGGCATATTAATATCCACAAAAAGAAGGTCGGTTCCTTCCTGCTGCAGCAATGCCTGTCCCTTAACGGCATCTTCAAACGTATATTGAAGTTGCAGGAAAGGAATACGGGATATATATTCTCTCATCAGCAACAGGGCCGGCGACTCATCATCGATGGCGATACAACGGATTTTCATATACTATTTTGCGGGGTTTGTAAAAAAAGCTGAACCGTATAAAATCCATCATCCGTGTTTATTTCCAGTTTATGTTTTCCCTGATACAGATAATCCAATCGTCTTCGGGCATTCGCAATACCGATTCCGGCCCGCTCCGCGTGCGCCTGCACGGGGAAGGATTTATTGCGGCAATAAAAACGGATCCCGCTTTCCAGGATGTCCAGCTGTATATGGATCGGGGCCGGTTCATGATTACTGACGCCATATTTGAATGCATTTTCCACAAAAGTCATCAGCAGTAACGGTGCAAGCTGTCCGCATGTTGTATCCCCGTTAACCTGAACCAGCACTTCGGTTTTGCCGCCCAGCCGCATCCGTTGCAGTTCCACATAATCCTCCATACAACTGACCTCGCTTTGCAGCGGCACCAGGTCGGTCCGGATCTCATCGGTTATATAGCGCATGATATTCGACAACTTCATCACCGCTTCTGCCGCATGTTCATGTTTTACCACCACCATGGAATAAATATTGTTCAGGGTATTAAACAGGAAATGCGGATTGATCTGTGCTTTAAGAAAAGAGAGTTCTGCATGGGCTTTTTCTGTTTCTGCTTTCAATGCCCGTTGTTCGGTTATACGCCATTCCCGGATCATGCAAAGTGCCAGCCCTAGTGAAATTACCATGACATATAAAACAATACTGACTATATCGGTTTTAAAAATATTGTTATGCTGACCAGGGGGGCGCATACCTGCAGGTCCGGGACCCGGTCCCCGTATTTCATCCAAACCGGGTGGTGCAGGTCCCTGGGGCATTGGCATATCCGGGTTCATGTTAAAATCACCAATCAGCCGGTCAAAGGGTCTGATAAAAAAAACGGCGACCAGCATCAGGAATACTATCACTGCATAAAGCAGGTATTTTTTCCGGAGATATAAAAATGGAACAAGCACCTGTGTATTGAAATAATAACTGAACAGGAAGATCGACGCAAAGAACAGAAAGGCCGGTGTGAACAGGAAAGCGATGAAGTGTTGTTCCGGGTGGGCATTATATAGAAAACCAGCCAACAGGCCGAAAATAAACAGCCAGCCGATTACATGCACCATTACCGGTAAAAGTTTTTCCCGCGACATAGTACAAAGAAAGAACTATTCGCCTGAATTACTGACAAGTACCGTCCGGTGAACCGTTTGTACGGATTAATCCACGTTGTTGATAACTCTTACTACAGATTTGAACAGGCATCTTACATTTGCAATGATTTGGTTCCCCCGCTTCATGCGGGAGATTAAAAGGGAAATCCGGTGTAAGTCCGGTGCTATCCCCGTAGCTGTAAAGGAAAGTGAATGGTGAATAGAAAATGGAGAATGGGAAGAACACTCCGTTTATTCAACCATTCCTTAGCTGTTGCAAATCCACTATTCCGCTAAAAGCGGAATGGGAAGGAGCAGCGAATCCTGAGCCAGAAGACCTGCCTGATCACTTAA
>CAZLRY010000027.1:0-3060 GCA_964561675.1 uncultured Chitinophaga sp. | reverse complement strand
GGCGGCAATTTTGATATCCGCAATCTGTCGCTTGCCCAGATCGAACGGATTGAAATTCTTAAAGGCAGTCAGTCGACGCTGTATGGGAGTGATGCGGTGAATGGGGTGATAAATATCATCACTGTTGGTCATAAGACCAACAGTACACAGGCCGGCCTGAGCTATGGCAGCTATGATACCTGGCGGGCACAGGCGGCGGTGAATGGTACGGCAAAGAAAATACAGTATAACAGCAGCTATTCCTTTGTAAGGAGCCGGGGAATGAATGAAGCGGTGAACAACGGAAATTTTACAGAGACTGACCGGGATGAATATGCGCAGCATAATTTTCAGGCAGGTATTGGCTTTAGTCCGGCCAAGGGACTGAGTATAAAACCGTTTATCCGTTTTAGTGATATCAACGGATCGATTGATCAGGGTGCTTTTACTGATGAACTGGATTATACCTACAAACAAAAAAGTGTACAGGCCGGATTAAAGGGTGAATACAAATGGAAGCAGCATACCCTGACGCTGTTATATAATATCAACAGCATAAACCGTCGCTATACGGATGATTCGGTGAAGAGCCGGAACGGATATGATACCTGGGCAGAGGGCAGCTACAAGGGCAACGAACATTTTGCCGACCTGTTATGGGTGATGAAAAAAAATCAATCCCTCACCTTTACAGGCGGGGTTGAATTCCGCAATTCCGTATCCGATCAACGTTATAATTCAGTTGGCTTTTTTGGTCCCTATGGTACGATGTATGGAAAAGACAGCCTTCGGCAGCAACAGGGCGCTCTGTATGGAGCGGTGAACTGGAACAGTCCTTCCGGTTTTAATCTCGAAGCTGGCAGCCGCCTGAATCTGCATTCGGAATACGGCCCTTACCCTGTTTTCTCCCTGAATCCTTCATGGTTACTGAATAAGAAGGTAAAGGTATACGCGAATCTTTCCTCGGCATATCGTACGCCTTCCCTTTACCAGTTATTTTCCGAGTATGGCAATGCGGAACTGGAGCCGGAATCGGCCATTACGTTTGAAGCTGGGGTACAACTATACAGCGGAAAAAAATGGACCGCCCGGGCCACCGGGTTTAACCGACGGGTGAAGGATATCATGTTCTTCTACTATAATGCCAGCACCTTTCAGTCACAATATATCAACCAGGACCGTCAGCACGATTTTGGATTGGAACTGGAAGGCAACTGGCAGATCAATAGCCTCAGCAGCCTGCGGGCCTGGTATACCTGGGTGGACGGAAAGATCAGTACGGTCACCAACGGAAAAGATACCAGTTATAATAACCTGCTTCGCCGTCCCCGTTCTTCGGCTGGCATCCAGGGAAGTACAATGATCGGCAAACGGTTATTACTGAACAGTAATCTGCAATGGAATGGCAAAAGAAAAGATGCCTATTTTGACAACAACAGTTTCAGTACCGTGTATGTAACCCTCGATGCTTATATTTTATGGAACCTGTATGCGGAATATGGATTCAGTAAAAACCGGTTAAAGGTCTTTGCTGATCTGCGCAATATCACCAACAGTCGCTATACCGAAATCTCCGGTTTCAATACGGCCCGTTTTAATGCATATACCGGATTCCGCTTAAACTTCTGATGAACAAGCAGAAAATCAAACATGAATACAAGACCTGTCCCCGTTGCGGGGCAGGTTTTGAATGTAAAGCGGGCACCATCCTGCAGTGCCAGTGCTATGGCATTGTTTTAACCCCCTTGGTGCAACAACAGATTGAACAGGAATACCGGGATTGCCTGTGCCGGTCCTGCCTGGAAACACTCCGTGATCAGTCCCCGGCGGATAAACCTGCCGAATAAAGTACTTTTGCAAAAACCAGCCACATGCAATTCAGTCTGCAGGAATTTCTGACGCTAACGTTCACGCTTTTTGCGGTCATCGATATTTTAGGTTCCATTCCCATGCTAATTTCGATCAAACAGAAGACCGGGGGTATTAGTGCCATTAAAGTGACGCTGATATCCGGCGGACTGATGGTCCTGTTCTTTTTTATCGGTAAACCGTTCCTGAATATACTGGGTGTGGATATACGTTCCTTTGCGGTAGCCGGTTCCATCGTGATTTTTATCCTGGGACTCGAAATGATCCTGGGGATCGAGTTTTTCAAACCGGAGCAGGGAGCGCCCAGCGGTACAGTAGTCCCGATCGCCTTTCCCCTGATTGCCGGAAGCGGTACCCTTACCACGATTATGTCACTGAAAGCCACTTTTGAGCGGTCCGACAAAAATGAATATATGATACTCCTGGCTATTTTGGCCAACCTGGTCGTTATCTTCCTGGTGCTCCGTTCATTAAATGTGATCGAAAAAGTGCTCGGAAAAGCAGGATTAATGGCGGTGAGAAAGTTTTTTGGCGTAATTTTGCTCGCCATTGCCGTGAAGGTATTCGCGACCAATGCGCCGGGTTTGATAAAGTGAGGGAGAGGTTGGAGAGTTCGAGGTTGGAGAGTTGGAGGTTCGAAAGGAGAAAGAGACTTAGAGAAGAGTTGAGGGTTTATGGGAGGTTGAAAGGAGATGGAGATTTAAAGAGGGGTTCGGTTTGAAATTTTTTTGGATTCTTTTTTGATCATTGTCATTTGATGCTTCTTTGGTTCTTGGCATCTTGGTTCTTGGTTCTTTTTTATAATGGCCTCGTAGTACAATGGATAGTATAAGAGTTTCCGAAGCTCCAGATCCTAGTTCGATTCTAGGCGAGGCTACTGCAACCTTCAACGCTTTTTGTGTTGGAGGTTTTTTTTGCAAAATGGACTCGTAGTACAATGGATAGTATAATCCCGGACGTCCGGGACGAAGCTCTCCCCACGAGCGGGACAGGCAGATCCTGGTTCGATTCTAGGCGAGGCTACTGCGCCCCCCGAAGCTTATTTTCCTTCGCCTTACGGTTATGGAGTATAAAATGCGAAGGGGGCTTTTTTATTTGTAATGGTCTCGTAGTACAATTGAAACTTTTACCATCCCCTTTAGTTGATAGGTTTTAAAAAAATAGTACGCATACACAACAAATATACACTTGCCGGTAATTTCTAAATGACTG
>CAZLRY010000026.1:14309-18227 GCA_964561675.1 uncultured Chitinophaga sp. | reverse complement strand
CTGAAGAAAGGCAATATCCTCAACTACTGGAAAATAAGGACTTCCCGTGCCACTACGGCCCGTCTGAACTCTCCTTATTCCACGCAGTCTGTATTCGTGGATAACCTGGCCAGTGGCGGAGGTTATTCGTACGGTTTCTTCAACAACAATGCAGAACTGGAGCCGGAAAAACAAAATACCCAGGAACTCGGTACCGAGTTCAGACTGTTCAACAGCCGCCTGAGTGTTGATTTCACCTATTATAATACCCTGAACAAAGGCCAGATCATCGAAAACTTCCGCCTGAGTTATGGTACCGGTTTCGTACTGAATACCCAGAATGCAGGTTCTACCCGCAACAAGGGTATTGAAATCGTGCTGGATTATAGTGTAATGAAGAAAAAGGATTTCACCTGGGATATGCGTTTCAACTTCAACCGCATGCGTAACAAAGTGGTTGGATTGCCGAAATCCGTATCTGAGTACTATATCGCTGATACCTGGCTCTATACCGCCCGCGGAGGACTTAAACTTGGCGGACCTACGACTTCTATCACTGGTAGTACCTATTCCCGTAATGCCGCTGGTCAGATCCTCATCAACCCGGCTAACGGCTTCCCCATCACCAACTCTGCCTTTAGTGTGATCGGCGACCGTAATCCGGATTTCACCACCGGTTGGAACAACAGCTTCCGTTACAAGAACTGGAAACTGAATATGCTTTGGGACCTGAAAGTAGGTGGCGATATCTTCAATGGTACCAGCCGTTTCATGACTATTACCGGTCTGAGCACCCGTACACTTGACCGTTATACTCCCCGTGTAGTGGAAGGTGTGTTGAATGATGGATTGCAAAATTCTGCGACACCCACTCCCAATAACATTGCAGTGGTACCGGCTTATAACTACACCTTCTATACGCTGCCCGATGAAGAGTTTATTGAAAGAGACGTGAACTATTTCCGTCTCCGTGATATCACCCTTAGTTATACATTCAATAAAAACCTGATCCGCGGACTGAAAAACCTGAGTGCGTTTGTAACAGGTAATGACCTGATCCTCCTGACTAATTACAGCGGTTCTGACCCGGCTGTAAACGGTAATACTGCAGGTGGCCGTGGTGTGGGTGCCTTTGGTTTCGACTATGGTACACTCGCCAGCCCCATGCAGATCAATTTTGGTATCAGAGCGTCCTTCTAACAATCAAAAATTATTGAATTATGAAAAAGTCAATTAATAAATTCATACTTACGGTTTCCGGCGGAGCACTGCTCCTGCTGGGTTCCTGCAGCAAGAAAATTGATGAGGCTTTCGCTAACCCGAATGCTAAGATCAAACAACCGATCGAATCCTTGTTACCCGGTATCATTTCCAATATGGCCATTCAGCACTCGGCCAATGGTACCCTGTACGGCCCGCAAAATGATGGCTTGTATATAGGCCGTTTCATCCAGAACTGGGCCACCAGCAGTGCCGGAAATCAGTACGACCAGATGGGTGACAACTTTATCAACTCCAGCGATGTAATGGGCAGTATCTGGGCCATGCATTACTATGGAATGGGGGCCAATCTGAAGCGGATGGTTGAGTGGGGAACCGAAGAAAAGAAATGGGACTATGTAGGTGTAGGACAGGCTATTCGTGCCTGGGGCTGGCTGACACTGACGGATATTCACGATGATGTAATCCTCTATGAAGCCTTCAACCCTGAACAACTGGTTTTTAAATACGATCCCCAGTCTGAAGTATATGAGGAAATCAAACGCCTTTGCAAAGCTTCCCTTGAAAACCTGTCAAAAACAGGTGATGGTGTAAGCCAGACCAACCTGGCCCTGGGTGATGCCTATATGAACAATGGCGATGTAAACAAATGGAAAAAATTTGTATACGGCATAATGGCCAGAACGTATAACCGGATTAGCAATAAGACCGGCTTATACCAGCCTGATTCAGTGATTTACTACTGTGATCTTGCTATGCAGACCAATGCAGAGAACACATCCCTGAAATGGTCCAATGCCGGTGGCGTGGGTACTTACAGTTACTGGTCCCCTTTCCGTGGTAATATCGGCACTTTACGTCAGACTAAATTTATGGCCGACCTGATGCAGGGTGTAAATACACAGTTCCCGACCAACAGTCAGGATCCCCGTGCCTGGTATATCATCCGTGAAAATGCCAACGGCACGTTCAAAGGAACCCGCCCTAACAAAGGAACAGACGGACTGGCCGTTGCCGATCAGCCATCAAACTTCTGGGGTGGTGCTTTCACATCCACCACTGCTCCTTCCAGTGATGCCAACTGCCGTTATATTTTCAGAAATGCACCGGTATTCCCGATCATCACTGCCAGTGAGATCCAGTTTATCAAAGCTGAGGCTTTATTGAGAAAAGGTGGTAATAATGCTGCGGCCCTGGCTGCCTACAAAAAAGGAATCGAACTTCATTTTGCCCAGTTAAGGTCCGATTATGAAGCCACCGTTCCTGCAGCGAATAAAATCAGCGATGCTTCCAGGGATGCCTTCCTGGCCAATCCGCTGGTGGTTCCTGCTGCAGCCAACCTGACCCTCTCTCATATCATGATGCAGAAATATGTAGCCATGTTTGGATGGGGTCTAGTTGAAACCTGGGTGGATATGCGCCGCTATCACTATACTGACCTGGATCCGGTTACCGGCCAGCAGGTATACCGCGAGTTTGCACCGCCTACAGGAACCGATCTGTACAGCCGTAACAATGGTAAATGGATCTATCGTCATCGTCCGCGATATAATTCAGAATACCTGTATAATGTTGATGAACTGAACCGCCTGGGTGCATTTGCCACTGATTATATTACCAAAGAATGCTGGTTCTCCAAACCATAACTAATCACCGAAAACAGCACAATCATGAAATCAATGAATAAAATAATTCTCGGAGCCACCGGCCTGCTGATGACGGGAATAGCCCTGGTATCCTGTTCCAAGAGTTTTGACTCCAAAATAAACTATACTTTAGGCAATGAAAAAAGCAGTAATGTGCAGTTTTTCGTAGCCACAGTAGGCGCAGCCCGTAACTATATTTATGTGGATTCAAAGCCCATGAATGGTGCCGCTCTTACAGCCGGCACTCTGTTCCCCAGTGCAGGTTTTGGCTTCAGCGTACCCACCGGTATGCGCTCTTTCCTGATCAGGGATACACTGACCGCAACCACCCAGCCTCAGATATCGTTTGCTCAGAATATGGAAATCGGCAAGAGCTATACTGTATTCTCGTATGATACGGTGAATGCAGCCAAACAAAAAACAGTGGTAACCCCCATTGTGATTCCGGCTGACACCACCTGTCGTTTGCGGTTTGCCAACTTCATCTACAACCCGAATGCGATTCCGGCGGTGGATGTATTTTCTTTTAACCGGAATACCAACCTGTTTACCAATGTTGCAGTAACAGATGTGACCAGTTTTGTACCGTATCCTTCAGCTCTGCTGACGGATACACTGTATATCCGGCCTACCGGAAATACCACCACCAATCTGGTTAAATACGTCCTGACCGGCGGACTTACTCAGAAAAGGAGTTATACCCTGGTCTATCGCGGATCGGACAGAGGCACAAAAATCGCCAACCTGTTCGCGAATTATTAAGCATAACAATTCCCTTTATAAAAAAGAGGCTATCTGAAAAGACAGCCTCTTTTTTTTTATCAGTTCGCATGTCTGCCTCCCTCTGGATGAATCAGGCAAAGAACAGGTAAGCAACGGATATCGCAGTAATGATCCCCACCAGATCTGCCAGCAACATGGTGCTGACCGCATAACGGGTATTTTTAATCCCTACCGCGCCAAAATAAACGGCGATAATATAAAAAGTCGTATCGGATGATCCCCGGAATACGGAGGCCAGGTTACCGGCAAAGGAATCCACCCCCTGCGCATTTAAGGTATCAATCATCAT
>CAZLRY010000026.1:5490-14209 GCA_964561675.1 uncultured Chitinophaga sp. | reverse complement strand
ATAATCCCATTACTCAGACTGGTCGAAAATAACTGCACCCCTTTTGCATCCATTGTCCGTATATACAAAATAATGGCCATGATGGCCGCTGTAATACCCAATACCCAGAACAGAATGACCGGTTGAAATAAACGGATCCGCTGACGGATGGATACAATGGTCATGGCCGCAATGGTAGCTGCAAATGTGGCAATCATACAGGGAATAAAAATATCAGTAGGATGGGCAGATCTTAATGCCACCCGGTCTGCAATAATAATGGTGGGGATCAATGTAAGTCCTGAAGCATGCAGGCACAAAAACATCAGCTGCGCATTGGTGGCCTTGCTTTTATCCGGATTCAGCTCCTGCAGACTTTCCATGGCCTTTATTCCAAACGGGGTGGCGGCATTATCCAGTCCCAACAGATTGGCCGAAAAATTCATAACCATATGTCCCATCGACGGATGCTCCCGGGGTACTTCCGGAAAAATCCGGGAGAAAAACGGACCAATGATCCTTGACAGAAATCGGATCCCCCCTGCCCGTTCAGCAATATTCATAAAACCCAGGAACAAGGCCATTATCCCGATAAGACTGATGCAGAGCTGTACTGCGTCTTTCGTAGTCTCAAAGACTCCATTGGCCGGCAGCAAACGGAAAACACGGTAAGACCCGTCACCGCTTTTCACTACTTTTTCCTTTCCCCATACCGCTGTTTTTTGTACCAGCAGCTGGTTATGAACAAAAGCCGGAACGCCGGCTGAATCCAATAAGCGGGTGGAAACGGTGTCCGTGTTCTTACCCGTTGCCAGGTGACTGAATAACTGTTCCTGTCCGGGTTCCATAAGAAAACGACCACCTGCCACCAATAAGGCGATGACGATAAAAGCGGTCCAGATTCTGCTTAAAGCCATTGTTAACCAGTTAGTAGTTAGAAGTTAGTAGTTAGTAGTCAATACAGTTCATTTACAACCGATTGCTAACAAATCGTTTATGACAGGATGAAGATAATGAGATTTAGCGGCTTTAGGAGGAGGCCATGCCGAAGAATTAAGCTATCTTTGCACACTTTTTGAAAAGTCGGTTTATCGGGGTCTACCCCGACTACTAACTACTAACTTCTAACTACTATCTAATATGGCATTACAGGCAGGTATCGTCGGTCTCCCAAACGTTGGCAAATCAACTTTATTTAATGCAGTAAGCAATAGCGCCAAAGCGCAGGCCAGCAATTATCGTTTCTGCACCATCGACCCCAATGTGGGACTGGTGGATGTACCCGATCCCCGGTTGAATAAACTGGCGGAACTGGTACTGCCCAACCGTACGGTTCCCACCCAGATCGAGATCGTGGACATCGCCGGACTGGTGCGTGGTGCCAGTAAAGGGGAAGGATTGGGCAATAAATTCCTCGGGAATATCCGGGAAGTGGATGCCATCATCCATGTGATCCGTTGTTTTGAAGATGAGAATATCCTTCGTGATGAAGGCGCCATCAACCCGATCAGTGATAAAGAAATCATCGATACCGAACTGCAGCTGAAAGACCTGGAAAGCGTGGACAAGAAGATCCAGCGTAATGAGAAACTCGCCAAATCAGATCCCAAGCTGAAAGCCGAACTGGAAGTACTGCAGTTATGCAAATCCCATCTCGAAAAAGGAAAAAGCATACGTGAACTGGATCTGTCCAAAGAAGACCGCAGCGCAATTGCTGATCTCTTCCTGCTGACTGAAAAGCCGGTGCTCTATGTGGCCAATGTGGACGAAGCCTCCATGCATACCGGCAATAAATTCTCCGATGCCCTGAAAGAAGCCGTGAAGGATGAGAAAGCGGAAGTGATCGTGATGAACAATAACATTGAAGCACAGATCTCCGAAATGGAAAATCCGGAAGACAAGCAACTCTTCATGGAAGAATATAAAATGGAAGAACCGGCCCTCGATCGCCTGATCCACTCTGCATACCGTTTGCTGAATCTGTATACTTACTTCACCGCCGGTGTACAGGAAGTACGTGCCTGGACCATTCACCAGGGATGGAGAGCCCCGCAGGCCGCCAGCGTGATCCACACCGATTTTGAAAAAGGATTCATCAAGGCCGAAGTAATCGGGTACGATGATTTTATCAACTACGGTTCTGAAGCCGCCTGCCGCGAAGCCGGTCGCTTACGAATTGAAGGAAAGGAATACATTGTGAAGGACGGAGATGTGATGCATTTCCGGTTTAATGTGTAAAGGCGGGCCCCCTAAATCCCCCAAAGGGGGACTTCAGACTCCGATATTAGTAAAGTTAATTACTATTTGGCTTTGCGTATTTATGTCCCGCAAAGCCAAAAAGACTTTTCCTTAATCGGAGTGTCTTTTAAATCTTAGCGGGAAATCTTACGCAAGACTAAGGAAAAGGAAAATCTAAACTTTTCGAGTCTTCGAAGTCCCCCTTCGGGGGATTTAAGGGGCCTCAGAACAAAGCCGTCACCCCAGCCCTCCCTATATGCACCGTTCTCGCCGCGCCGGATTTACGTCCATCATAATTAAACGTAAGCTCGAGGTTATTGACCAGCCGTTTATTGAAACCGATCGTCCACAAATAGTTACTGCCGGGCAATAAGCCATCCAGCATAATATAGCTGACGGTGGTATTGGCTACTGCATTATAAGAAATATTATTGACGGTAAATTTTGCGGTCACCGAACTGCGTTGCAGGATATTATACCTCGATTCCAGGTTGATCGAATGAGAAGTGGATTTCTCCCCGCCATAGGCTGGTTTATTCTTTTTCCGGTCAAATTTATACGCTGTTTTGATATTGAACTTTGTACCCCTGATAAAGATCAGGGTGGGCTCCGCATTGAACAATGACAATTCGTAATTCCGGTTGGCAAAGGAGGGTGTATACAGGGCATTGATCCCCATCCGGCTGCTCATCGTCAATGCTAGTTTCCGGTTGATATTCCACCGCCACTTTGCCGTCCAGTCATTGATCTTACGACTCTCATAGCCATAGGTCAGCAGCGATTTTCCGGTGTTCCGGAAATTGGTCAGATCAATCCCCCATTTACTGCTGAAACGGTTAAAGGCAAGCGTATTCAATATACTTGTACTCAGCGTAATTAAAGCGGTATCACTTACCCCATATTTAAACGGATTGAATTCAAAGGAACCGGTAGCCACCGATTTCTTAGTGGTCTGGAAAGAACTGAGCAGGTTCAGTCTGGAAACAAACTTTTTCAATCCCTTCATCTTCGGATCATTCAGCAATACCCGGGGATTCAGATCAAGCCGGTAATTAAACGTGGTATAGTTGGCCTTGATAAAATCATTGGTCGGGGTGAATACCCGGATAAATTTTTTCTGATCGGCAAAAGCCGCCAGTTCAAATTCATTCAGTTGCTGGATATTATCACCGTTATAATCATTCCAGGCATATTCCCCGGTACCTGCAGGCACTTCAAGATAGGCAAAATCACGACGTTGCTCCTGCCCTGCTCCCACTTCATATAACACATTCCCGGTCAGCAATCCCTTCCATTCATTCATCACATACTCTGCCCTACCTAATATGGTTTCATCTTCTTTCTGGGTGGAAACCGTATTGTTCAGCACTTTCAGTTTACGGAAAGTGGCATTCAGGTAAAACTGCCGTTTGGCATTTCCTTCCAGCATGGTCTGCAGGTTCAGGTTCAGACTCCGGTCACCCCGTACAAAGTCTTTACCCACGGCATATTTATCAGCACGGGTAAAAAAGGTCACAGCATATTTATCTTTCCGGCTTTCATCGGATTTCAGATAGGCAGAATACACATCAAAATAAAAAGAACCGGGGGTCAGTGTATCTGTCAGCTTATAGGTTGTATTACTTTTCTCCAGCGAGTAATTAAACCCGGCCCGCCAGTTATTGAGTTTCTTCAACTCCTTACTCAGATCAATGGTTGGACGGAGAAAACGGCCTTTATTCTGATCATAATCAAACCCGGTTACCACCAGCTGATTATTAAACCGCCAGCCTTTCCAGTCTGCAGTGTGTTTAACCTGGTGCTGAAGCCCTTTGTATGCATCACTGCGGTTGTAATGAATCAGCTGATAATTTACCGAATGTGCTTTCTTATCCCGGAGTCCCAGTCCCGCTTTAATGATATTTTCATCCACAGCCATGGGTACTGATTGCAACTGCAATCCCCAGTCACGGGTGAATTCCACATTCCGCAGTCGTTCGAGCGGATTGAATTTTTGCTGCACATATTCATAATCAAGGCTGCTGGTCAGATCCAGTTCTTTGGCCGCTTTCAATCTTTTAGTATTCGAGAGTTGCACCTTGGAAGCCCATCCACGGTCGTCACCATTATCTTTTGAAGAAAAGGTATTGACATCGTTATTGCTGGTGGCAATCTCGGCTTTTAATAAGGTGTTTTTCCCCGGAGCATAGTCCACACCCAGGTTCAGTATCTGTTGTCGCTTCGGCGCCACAATGATCTGTACGGGTTCATACCGGCCTTGTTTCTGTCCGGCAATGGGTGCAACATATTTGTACACTTTCCCGTTCGCCCCGTTAAAATCCGGCAGGTAGTCTCCGTTACCCTGTTCCAGGTCAATAAAGGAAAGACTGTATTTTGCCAGCAGCGGATCATTCGAATACCGGTAAAATGAATCCGTACCGGCATACAGTTTTTCATACAGGATCTTATCGGCTGCAAATGTGTCAATCAATGCAGTTGGATAGTAGGCTTTTTGTGTGCTGTCACCCAGGTCAGCCAGGAACTGTTTCTGCCGGGTATCCAGGATCTGGTTGATCTGTGAATTACGCGAATCGGCATTATTAAAGGCCCCGAGCCGGAGCTTCCATTTCTGATTGATCTCAAACTCCTGTGACAGGTAAAGATTCGTATTCAGGTAATTCCGTTCCGCATACTCAAATTCCACCTGGATACGGCTGTCCTTGGTGATCATACGTTTAGGTGTAAACGAAATTTCTGCGGTGTTGTAATTGATCACATAATCCTGGTCTTCGCCTCTTTGCAACAATTGACCGTCATAGTACACGCGTTCAGTATTGGCAAGCACCACAAAGAAGAGTTCATTATTGGGTCCCTTCAACCGGTAAGGTCCCTGGTTGCCTTCCTGTGCGTCGAGTAACTGACGGGTGAACTTACCCTTCGCCACCGAACCGCTGACCAGTGTTTTAGATTGTACTTTATTTGAAATCCGTTGCTGGTTCTGAAAGGCGACCCCCTGCATCCGTTTATAAAAATTCAGGAAATAGGCCTGGTTCTGCCGGATATCAATATCTCCCAGGTTGAGTTGCCAGCCTTTTTTCTTAAACTGCAGATAGACCTGATCAAACTCGTTTAATTGCTGGGTATTTCCATCCGGTTGTATGGGGATATTGTTATCCGTTATCGCTGCCTGGATCTCGATACTGTCGCCCAGCATCCCGCTGAGTTGCAGATTCAGGGAAGAATTGACCACCGCATCCTGCCGGTTACCAAATCCGATCTGCCGGCCGAGACTTCCCTCGGCTTTTAAGGAACCGAAATCAAACACACCCCGCTGTTCATTGGACAATCCCCGGTTGAATTCAAAAGGCTTAACATAGAAATTGTTCATCACACTATCGTAGTTCAGTCTTTTCGTCACCCGGTTCAGTTTGTAATAAAACACCCGGTAGGTTAACGTAACTGAGTCCATCACCGGCTTATTGATCCAGTATAGAACCGCATTTACCGGATCGAGCCGGTAATCTGTTGCAGGAATCCGGGAAACCAAAAGGGTGCCGGGTACGATACTAAGGGAATCCAGGATCAGGCTGTCTGCCCCGGTTTTGAACGACTTAACCCGCAGGTTGGAGCCGGGTAAAATGGGGTCAGGCAACTGTGAATGGCCCCAGAATGAAGACAATACGAATAGTAAAAAAAGATATGGTTTTCCAAATTGCTTCAAAAGCAGCAGTTTAACTCAAAAGCGTAAAAACGGATGATTTTATTGTACGGCTTCAACTCTTATTGTAAAACTACTTAATTTTGATAATCAATCAGATAAGTATGGCCAAGCTCCCTGTGAGGTGGACAAATTCCGGCTTTTCCCTCTTGTTGGCCCTGCTGAGCCCTTTGTGGCTGTTTGCCCAAACTGACGCACACTGGTATTTCGGGAGAAAAGCGGCCCTGAATTTCAATGTAAACGGAAATCAGTCCGGGCCCGCCGTTTTATCCAACAATGTAATGGTTACACCCGAAGCATCAGCCACCATTTCTGACAATAGCGGAAACCTTCTTTTTTATACCAATGGGGTCATTGTCTACAACCGGAATCACCAGATCATGGCCAATGGAGATGGATTGAATGGCGATGCATCGGCCTGCCAGATTGCGGTAGTTCCGTTGCCAGGCAGCGATAAACTCTTTTATATTTTTACCACGGATGCCTTTGAAAATGACTTCCTGAATGGTTATTATTACTCCATTGTCGATATGTCCGGAGATGGCGGACTTGGTGATGTGGTGAGTAAAAATAACCGGTTATGGGCTTCCGGCTCCGAACGAATCACGGCGATACGTCATGCCAACGGTACAGATGTATGGATCATCACCAATGATCTTAACTCCAATATTTTCAGGGCCTGGCTGATGACCTGCAATGGATTTACAGCCACCAACCCTGTCGTATCTGTCATTGGTGCAGTCATGAACCAGAACCCGTTGATGAATGTAGGTGTCATGAAAGGTAGTCCGGATGGTCGATTTCTCTGCCAGACGCATTTCCCATTTACCGATGCAAATGCAGGTGCCCCCAACTTTGCGCAGCTTTTTGATTTTGATAATGCAAGCGGTGTTCTCAGTAATGTCCGGCGGATCAACTTCCCGGCCACTCATTATAACCACTGCGAATTTTCACCCGATTCAAAGCAATTATACCTGACCCGGAAAAATAATAAGCAGGTGGATCAGCTGGATATCAGTTTACCAACGCTAACGGATATCCTGAATTCAAGGCAGAGTTTTCCCACGGCCAATGCGTTTTATGATATCCAGCTGGCGATGGATGAACGGATTTATCTGACCCAGGGAAGCCTGATGCTCGGCCGGATCAACTTTCCCAATGAACGGGGAACCGACTGCGATTTCCAGCAAAATGCCATTAATCTGAGTCCGGGAACAGTATCGGTTGGATTGCCCTCACATATCAATGATATCGTAGGTGCCAGTAATCAGGGAAACGGATTCAGCTATACGATTCTGGACAGTTGCAGGGGTCGTGTTCAGTTCAATGCCAGTACTACCCTTGCCGGTTCAATTACCTGGCTGTGGGAGTTCGGCGATAATACCACTTCAGATTTGCAGGATCCCCTGCATGTATTTCCCAATCCCAATGACGCCTATACCGTAAAACTGACCATTACTTCAGCTGGTTCCTGTGGTAAAATTGTCCGTTCCCGTATCATCAGGCCGGCCGGTTCCTCTAAACCGATTGCAGATTTCACCCACCAGTTTGTATGTGATTCCAACTATATCCGGTTTACCAATACCAGTATTGATACAGCAGCCCCGGGTATCGGTTTTAGCTGGGACTTCGGCGATGGCCAATCTTCCAACCTGTCCAACCCGATCCACAGTTACCTGCTGGATGGGAATTATATTGTTAAACTCAGGATCAATACCGGGAATCCCTGTAAAAATGATTCAATCAGTTTCCCGATCAGTTTCAGCCGTTTTAATATCAGTATTTCACCTGACCAGACGATTAACTACGGACAGACAGTTTCCCTTACGACCAGTGATCCGGCAGACAGCTATACATGGACGCCTGGAAAATGGCTCAGCGACAGCAGTATCCGCAACCCGGTAGCCCTGCCCTACGAGTCTATTTCTTATACCCTGATCGCGAAAAAAAATAATTGTACTGCAAAAGATACAGTGAATATAACCGTGATCCAGAACGATTTCCTGTTTGTACCAACCGGGTTTACGCCCAACAGTGATGGAAAGAATGATCGGATTATACCCCTCATCAATGGCCGGTTTTCCCTTAAGGAATTCAGTATTTATAACCGGTATGGGGAACGGGTCTATACCACGGCCAGCCGTGGCGAAGGTTGGGATGGAAGGATCAGGGGTGTTTTACAAACCTCCGGTGTTTATATCTGGGTGCTGAATGCGCTGAACCCGGATGGCAGCCCCCTTAACCAAAAGGGAACAGTAACGCTTATCCGCTGATAGCAGATTACTATGAGAAAGTTATTTACAATACTCATCCCTGCCCTTTTCCTGGTGCAGTTTAGCATTGCCCAACCTCCGGCCATAACAATACTTAAACCGGTAAGTTATGACCAGCTCATTACTGCCGGGCCTTCCCTCCCGCTGGCTCAGTTTGGTGAAACACATTTGGCCGGTATAACGGCTAGCTATATACGTAAAAAAGAACGGTTCAGCCAACAGGAACCTTATAACCGGAAAAAAACAGGATGGATAACGGCCGCATCTTTTTCACATTTTACAGGAAAAAAAGAAAGGATAAACCAGACTGTTTTCAGGTACAGCCATTATAGCCTGCTTAGTCTGCAGGGAGGACTGGCCTTGTACGCCCTTCCCAAAGTTAATTTTTTGCTACACGCAGGACCCGGACTCGGGTATTATAATCAGTCCTTCCGGTTTTCTGTCAGCGGGCAGTTGCACGGAACTTACCAGATCGGTCCTAAAACAATCATCACCCCCGGATGCGCTTTAATAAAGCAACCCGGGAGTGATG
>CAZLRY010000026.1:0-5390 GCA_964561675.1 uncultured Chitinophaga sp. | reverse complement strand
GGATTGCCCCATTCATCATATTCATTCGTCGTTAATGGGATCGTAGGATCCGACATGGTCGTGATCACATCCACAAACGGCACTTCCGCAATCACCCCGTTCCAGAGATCCGGCGCCATATTTACAATCGCTCCCATCAGTAAGCCCCCGGCGCTGCCACCCATGGCATACAGATGCCCTTTGGAGGTATACTTCTCTTTGATCAGGGCTTCCCCGCAATCAATGAAATCAGTAAAGGAATTTTTCTTTTTCATCAGCTTACCATCTTCATACCACTGACGCCCCATTTCCTGTCCGCCCCGGATATGTGCAATGGCATAGACAAAACCCCGGTTGAGCAGACTGAGCTGACTGCTGTTAAATCCGGCATCGGTGCTATAGCCATAAGAGCCATAAGAATATAATAAAAGAGGGGCTGATCCGTCCTTAGGTGTACCCTTTTTAAAGACAATAGACACCGGCACTTTTGCCCCGTCACGGGCGGTAACAAAAATCCGTTCAGTGGTATAGTCATTCTTATCAAACCCACCGAGTACCGGCTGCTCTTTCATCAGTTTCTTTGACCGCGCATTCATATCATAGTCAAACACCGAATTGGGTGTGGTCAATGAAGTATAATTATACCGCAAGGTGGTTGTGTTAAATTCCGGGTTCCCGGAAACATAGGCCGTGTAAGCTGGTTCACCAAAATCCAGGTAGTGTTCTTTGCCCGATCCGGTTTCGCGGACCCTGATTTGCAATAACCCATCCTTACGCTCGGTCATGACCCAATGATCTTTAAACAATTCTATATCCTCCAGCAACACATCTGCCCGGTGAGGGATTACCTCTTTCCAGTTCTCCACTGTCGTTTTATCAACGGGTGTTTCCATCAGCCTGAAATTCTTTGCTTCAAGGTTGGTACGGATCAGGAATTTATCGCCCCAATGATCAAAGCTGCACAAAACATCTTTCATCCGGGGTTGAAAAACCCGGAACGGACTATCCGGTTCCGAGGCTTTCAGGATCCGGTGTTCACTGGATAAAGTGGCACTGGAATAGATGACGATATATTCTTTTGATTTGGTCACATACACCCCGATATAATTGCTCGGGTCTTTCTCTTCATAGACGGTCTGATCGGCTGAAGCCGGAGAACCCAGTTTATGTCTTCTGATCTTTTCAGATAAGAGGGTCACCTGATTATTGGCTGAATAAAAAAATGTTTTATTATCCGATGCCCAGGCCACATATCCGGATGTACCCGGTATTTCATCTTTGTAAATCTCACCGGTTTCCAGGTTCTTTACAAACAGCGTATACTGGCGGCGGGAGATATTATCCACGCCATAAGCCATCAGTTTATTATCCGGGCTCACGTTGAATCCATTGACAGAAAAATAGCCGGAGCCTTCTGCCATTTTATCCACGTCCAGCAGGATTTCCTCCGGTGCATCCATACTGCCTTTTTTCCGGCAATACTTGTAATACTGCTTGCCCTCATCGGTCCGGGAATAATAGTAATAACCGTTTTTCAATTGCGGGACAGACTCATCTTTTTCCTTGATCCGGCCTTTCATTTCGGAGAAAAGATTCTCCTGGAATTTCTTCGTACCCGCCATCATGGTATCGAGATAAGCGTTTTCCGCTTTCAGGTAATCCACTACTTTGCTACTATCAGGCCCCTTTTTAAAATAATCATTCATCCAATAGTATTCATCAGTACGACTATCGCCATGCGCCGTTAAAACAGTATCTTTTTTTTCAGCTACCGGGGCGGCAATCCCCTCCGGCCATTTAACTGGTTCTTTTTTCACTTGCTTGTTTTTACAGGAAAGGGCCAGCAGTGCAATACTGAGGCACCCGATGAATGCGGTTTTCTGCATATACTGATTTAAGTACCGGAATGTACGAACAATGACCGGAAATAAAAAAGCCCTTTGGATAAAGGGCTTTAACACATTTTCGAATGGATTTATTTATCAGTTACCAATCCGGCCACCAGGTATTCCCTGTTGAGGCGGGCGATATTCTCGATGGAAATGCCTTTGGGGCAAACCGCTTCACAGGCTCCTGTATTGGTACAGGCGCCAAATCCTTCTTTATCCATCTGGGCCACCATATTCAGGGCACGGCTTCTTCTTTCCGGATGTCCCTGCGGCAGGAGCGACAGGTGGGTAACTTTTGCGGAAAGGAAAAGCATGGCAGAAGAGTTCTTACAGGCTGCAACACAGGCGCCACAACCGATACAGGCGGCAGCTGCAAATGAAGCATCGGCCAGATCTTTATTCACGGGGATGGCATTGGCATCCACCGGACTTCCGGTATTGACAGATATATATCCTCCGGCCTGGATGATCCGGTCAAAGGAGGAACGGTCCACCATCAGGTCCTTGATCACCGGGAAGGCATTTGCTCTCCAGGGTTCAATCACAATGGTGTCGCCATCTTTATAGGCACGCATATGGAGCTGGCATACGGTATTCTGTTGCCAGGGGCCATGCGGACGTCCGTCGATATACATGGAGCACATACCACAAATACCTTCGCGGCAGTCATGATCAAATGCGATCGGGTCATGCCCTTCGCGGATCATTTCCTCATTGAGCACATCGATCATTTCGAGGAAAGACATTTCAGAAGAAATGTTATTTACCTGATAAGTCTCGAACCGGCCTTGCTCATTCGCATTTTTTTGTCTCCAGACTTTCAGCGTGAGATTCATTGAATACTGCTCCATAATAATGAATTAATCAATTCGACAATTCGGCAATTCGACAATTAGCGCGCCTTACTGGTCGAAATTATTTTTGTTATTATTTTATCGATTTCATGTAATTTTTCAACAAGATTTCTGCAATCAGGATATAGTTTCGATTCATTGCAAAGCACTAACCAGTATTTTGTTTCCTCAACTTCTTTTGCTGCAATCTTAAACTTATGAACAAAATCTGCTTTACTTTCAGCATTTTGAGCCTCATGTACATTTGCACCAATTGAAGTAGCCGATCTCAATAACTGCTTTGCAATAACATATTTTTTACCCAATTCAAGCAATTCAACATACTCAATTACCAGAAGTGAAAACTCAACTGCTTTTCTTAAAATAATATTCTCCTTTTGATCCTGCATTGTCGAATTGTCGAATTGTCAAATTGCCTGAATTTCTACTTATAACTCCTTTGCGTTGGCTTCGCCACTTCAAAATTCAACGCCTCCTTATGCAATTCCCAGTTGCTTTCACCCTTGAATTCCCAGGCTGCCACATAGGCAAAATTGGCATCATCCCGCATGGCTTCTCCTTCCTCGGTCTGGCTTTCCTCACGGAAGTGACCGCCACAACTTTCATTGCGGTTGAGTGCATCCTTACACATGAGCTCACCCAGTTCGATAAAGTCAGCCACCCGGCCGGCTTTATCCAGTTCGGGGTTCATTTCATGGATGGTACCGGGAATTTTTACATCGCTCCAGAATTCTTTTTTGAGTTGCTGGATTTCCACAATGGCTTCCTGCAGTCCTTTTTCATTCCGGGCCATGCCACATTTCTCCCACATGATTTTCCCAAGACGTTTATGGAAACTTTCCACGGTCTGCTTACCCTTAATATTCATCAGCGTACTGATCCGGTCGGCCACGGCTTTTTCTGTTTCCACAAAAGCCGGATGATCTGTCGGGATCGGTTTAGTCGCAATCTCGTCGGCCAGGTAATTACCGATCGTATAAGGAATCACATAATAACCATCTGCGAGCCCCTGCATCAGGGCAGAAGCTCCAAGGCGGTTGGCCCCGTGATCACTGAAATTAGCTTCACCAAGTGCGTAAAGACCTTTTACATTCGTCATCAGTTCATAATCGACCCACAAGCCACCCATGGTATAGTGTACGGCCGGATAAATGCGCATCGGCACTTCATACGGATTCTCCCCGGTGATCTTTTCATACATATCAAACAGGTTACCATATTCTTCCTTGACTACTTCTTTACCAAGCCGGATCAGGGTTTCCATATCCGGATTCTCAATCCCATGCTTATTGGCTTCCGCCTTTCCGTATTTATTGATCAGGTTGTACTTGAAATCAAGGTAAACGGCTTGACCGGTAGTTCCGACACCATAACCGGCATCACATCTTTCTTTGGCAGCACGGGAGGCCACGTCACGGGGTACCAGGTTACCGAATGCGGGATATCTTCTTTCCAGGTAATAATCTCTTTCTTCTTCCGGAATATCGTTTGGCTTACGTTTATCTCCCTGTTGTTTAGGCACCCAGATCCGTCCGTCGTTCCGTAAGGACTCCGACATCAGGGTCAGTTTGCTTTGGTGATCACCACTAACCGGAATACAGGTGGGGTGAATTTGGGTAAAACATGGATTACCAAAGAAAGCTCCTTTTTTATGCGCTTTCCAGGCAGCAGTTACATTACTACCCATGGCATTGGTGGAAAGATAGAATACGTTGCCATAGCCACCGGTACACAGTAACACCGCATGTCCGAAATGACGTTCCAGTTCACCATTCACCAGGTTGCGGCAGATAATGCCCCTGGCTTTATTATCCACCATTACCACATCCAGCATTTCGTGACGGGCATACATGGTTACATTTCCCAGGGCAACTTGTCTTTCGAGGGCCTGGTAGGCACCAATCAGCAGCTGCTGACCGGTTTGTCCGGCCGCATAAAACGTACGTTTTACCTGGGTACCACCAAAAGAACGGTTATTTAACAATCCGCCATAGTCGCGGGCAAAGGGAACCCCTTGCGCCACGCACTGGTCGATGATATTCACACTTACTTCCGCCAGGCGATGTACATTGGCTTCACGGGCACGATAGTCACCCCCTTTCACAGTATCATAAAACAAACGGAAGATGGAGTCCCCGTCGTTCTGATAATTCTTCGCGGCATTGATTCCACCCTGCGCGGCAATCGAGTGCGCCCGGCGGGGAGAATCCTGGAAGCAGAAGGCTTTCACTTTATACCCGAGTTCGCCTAAAGAAGCGGCAGCAGAAGCACCGGCCAGACCGGTACCCACCACAATAACTTCTAATTTGCGTTTATTAGCCGGGTTCACCAGTTTTACATGGCCTTTATAATCCACCCATTTCTGCTCTAAAGGCCCGGAAGGAATTTTTGAATCTAACATAACGTGATTACTTATAATGTAAATGTTATTCTCTTACTTACTACTTATAACTTACTACTTCATCATACCCAGCCGAAATAAAAACTCAGCGGCATCAGTGCAAACAGCAACGGTACAATGATGGAAAAACCAATACCCACACAGTTGATCAGGGCCAGGTATTTCTTATTACTTACGCCAAATGTGCGGAACGCACTCTGGAAGCCGTGCAACAGGTGCCAGGCGAGGGAAATACATCCGAGGATATAAAGTGCCACTACCCACTCC
>CAZLRY010000025.1:17000-18510 GCA_964561675.1 uncultured Chitinophaga sp. | reverse complement strand
GGGATTTCATGTTCCTTTGCTTTTTCCGGGAGCAGTTTCCGGGGCAGTTTTTTCTGCGTAAATGAAAATCCATAACATTCCACCCGGTGGTTGGTCGGGAAGCATTTAACCGTCAGTTTGTCGTTATCGAGCAGCGTTGCGGCTTCCGAAATATGGTGGATATGCAGGGGAAAGCAAAGCTGGGTATCAGCCACCTTCAGCTGCATTTCGATGATATCCCGGAGCGGGGCTGGCCCGAATACATGCAGCACCTGCTGATGACCGAGCAGACTTAGGGAACTGATCAGTCCGATCAACCCGAAATAGTGATCACCATGCAAGTGGGATATAAAAATATGCGAGATGCGGCTCCGCCTTATTTTGTAATTGATCAGCTGAATCTGGGTGCCTTCCCCGCAATCCACCAAATAATTAGTCCCGTCCAGGGTAACGACCTGGCTGGTAGGGTGGCGGTCAAAGGCCGGAACGGCGGAATTATTACCCAGGATGGTGACTGAAAACATGAATGATTAGCGGTTTTGATATGTAATGTTTTGAAAAGACTGGTTTAATAACCGGTTAGCTGCATTCCGGATTTAAAAATCCCCGTCATCCATCAACTCCCGCTCAATTTCCTCCATCTGCACGATATCCCAGGCCTCACTTTCGGTGGGGGTCACATTCATTAATTCCAGGAGGTTATTATTGTCCAGAAAATCCTCTACTCCCTGCTGTAATTCGCAAATGACGAAGGAAGCACTGTTTTCGTAAAACTTCTGTTGGATATAGACCAGTTTTTCCGCGGCAACCGTATCCAGTTCTGTCACGTTTTTAAGGATCAAAACCAGGTTTTTAACCTCATTTTGCAGGTAAGGCAGCAAACATTCCCCCATTTCGTCTGTCATAGTAGCAGACAAAACCGGATCATTTACCGTGATGGCATGAAATTTCTCTTTGGTATCGGTTTTGACATTCATAGTTCTTACGTTTAGTAATTGGCACTTCTATCCCGTCTGCAAAGTAAAAATCAGGGTTTCTCCTGCAACTTAAATTATCAACAGACCGTTTATAAGTACCCCGGAAAAAGAACCAAATTTATTCGTTAATATTGTATCACAACCAATTATCTTAAAATGGATAATAATTTTTCAACACAGGTTAAGGAAATAATCTCATTCAGCCGGGAGGAGGCATTAAGGCTGGGTAATGATTTTATAGGTACGGAGCACCTTTTGCTGGGGCTGATCCGGGAAGGAGACAATACAGCAGTCCGGATCCTGAAAAGCTTCAATGTGGACCTTTATGAATTGCGGAAAGAGATCGAACTGGCGGTAAAGGATAAGACGGGAAAGAACATCGCGAATATCAACAGTCTGCCCCTGACCAAGCAGGCGGAAAAAGTGATCCGGGTTACCGTGCTGGAGGCCAAGGCACTTAAAAGTGCGACGGTGGAGACCGAGCACCTGATGCTCTCAATTCTCAAGAACAAAGAAAATATTGCAACTCAAATTTTAAATCAGTTTGACGTGGA